>JAURQA010000192.1 GCA_030836345.1 Bacteroidota bacterium | reverse complement strand
GTTTCAGTTTTCGCCAGACAACTATATGCAGGTTGAAATGGAAGCCTCATTCTTTTATGAAGATACCCCAGATCAGTTTAAATCGGTTGAAGCCGTAAAAAAAGATATGGAAAGTCCATTTCCAATGGATCGATTGGTCTGTGGCGATGTAGGTTTTGGGAAAACAGAAGTTGCCATGAGAGCGGCTTTTAAAGCAGTATGTGATAGCAAGCAAGTTGCCATACTTGTGCCAACCACTATTTTGGCGCAGCAGCACTATAGAACTTTTATTAAACGGTTCAAAGGTTTTCCGGTAAATGTAGATTATCTCAATCGTTTTAAAAGCAGGGAAAGTCAAAAAGAAACCTTAAAGAAATTAGAGGCAGGCCAGGTTGATATTATTATTGGCACCCATCGTTTAATTGGTAAAGACATTAAGTTTAAAGATTTGGGCCTAATGATTATAGATGAAGAGCAGAAGTTTGGGGTAGCTGCCAAGGACAAATTAAAGGCAGTAAAACTTAATGTAGATACCTTAACTCTAACTGCAACTCCTATACCTAGAACCTTGCAATTTAGTCTAATGGGCTCCAGAGATTTAAGTATTATTAATACTCCACCACCTAATAGGCAACCCGTGCATACCGAGTTACATATATTTAATAGAGAAATAATAGCCCAGGCTATTAATGATGAAGTGGGTCGTGGTGGACAGGTTTTTCTTGTGCATAGTAGAGTTCGCGATATCTACGAAATTTTAAACATGGTAGAAACGATTTGTCCCGGTGTTAAGGCCACCGTTGCTCATGGACAAATGAGCGGAGAAGAACTTGAAAACAATATGCTGCGCTTTATCAATGGAGAATACGAAGTACTTATTGCAACAACCATTATTGAAAGTGGATTGGATATTCCCAATGCAAATACCATCATCATAAATAACGCACATATGTTTGGATTGAGTGATTTGCATCAAATGCGCGGTAGAGTAGGCCGCAGTAATGTAAAAGCACATTGCTATTTACTTACTCCAGGTTTGAGCGGATTGCCAGATGATGCCAAGAAAAGGCTTCGAGCCATTGAGGAGTTTAGTGATTTAGGAAGCGGGTTTCAAGTGGCCATGAGAGATTTAGATATTCGAGGTGCAGGAAACTTATTGGGAGGAGAGCAAAGCGGTTTTATTAATGAAATGGGTTTTGATATGTATCAAAAAATTCTTGACGAAGCCATTAAAGAATTAAAAGAAGACGAATTTTCCGACTTATACAAGGAGGAAGAACTAGACATTCGCAGCAGAGAATGCCAGATAGAAACGGACTACGAAACCTTAATACCGGCATGGTATGTAACCAGCACTACCGAGAGGCTTTCACTGTACAACGATTTATCCAAAGCTAAAACCAAAGAAGATTTGGTTCAATTTGAAGAAGCATTAATAGATCGTTTTGGACTGGTCCCTTTCGAAACAAGAGAACTGTTTAAAACCATGGAGCTCAAATGGCTCGGCATGGAAATGGGTTTTGAGAAAATCACCTTTAGAAAAAAAGCACTGCGATTATATTTCCCCGGCGATGAGAACGCTCCCGTCTTTCAGAGCAAAGCATTTGAACAACTCATGCAATATGTGGTAAATAATCCCTCAAAATTTAGCATGAAACAAACGGTAAAAGCCTTGATCCTTAACATTAACCCAGTTCAGAATATGGCAGAAGCCATGGATATGTTAAGTCAATTGGGTGAAAATATAGAGATGAAATCCTAAAGTAAAATTCTATTACCAATCAATGGGTCGGTAATCCTTAAGGAATTTACCGCACCAATGTTTGCCTGTATTTATCCCATCTATTAAAGGATCTAACACCCGCGCAGCACCATCCACAATATCCAAGGGAGGCTGAAAGTCGTGTTCCTCTTCCTTTCTTTTTGATAATTCAATGGGGTCTTCATCCGTAACCCAGCCCGTATCTACCGCATTCATATAAATGCCATCCTTGGCAAAATCTAAGGCCGATGTATGCGTCATCATATTTAATGCCGCTTTGGCCATATTGGTATGCGGGTGTCTATCCTCCTTGTGAAAGCGGTGAAATTTCCCCTCCATGGCAGACACGTTAATGATGTGCTTTAGTCCAGTATTTTCCATTCGCATTAGATTTACTAAACGATTGCACAGAACAAAAGGAGCCACCGCATTTACCAACTGTACTTCCACCATTTCAGGGGTTTCAATCTGACCTAATTTTAAGCGCCAGCTATTGGTTTTACGCAAGTCTACTTGTTGTAAGTCTGCATCTAATTTGCCCTCAGGAAAAACCTCATTTGCAGCAATAGAATGATCCATGCTGTATGGAATTTGCGATAATTTAGCCGAAGCTCTTAAGCCAATTCCTGGCTCTTGTCCATGCCAAGTGACCGGCATCGCTTTTTGCTTTTCGTGCAATGTTTTTGCCGATTGTTGTATGCTGTTTACGCAATACTCGTGATCCGTGAGTAGTGTTCTCGCATTCGCTGGTAACTGCTCCATACTTAATCCCTCATTAGGCATTAAATGAGCATAAAAGCCCGGCGGTCGTCGCACTGTTTGAGCCGCATTGTTAATTAATATATCCAAGCGAGAATACTGCATTTCAATAAAATTACAGAACATTTCTACACTTGGAATATGGCGCAAGTCCAACCCATGAATTTTAAGGCGATGCCCCCATTTATGAAAATCTTCTTCCTTTGAAAACCGCAATGCAGAATCTACAGGGAACCGAGTAGTCGCAATAACAGTTGCGCCAGCCCTGAGCATAATTAAGCTAATATGGTATCCAATTTTCAAACGAGAACCGGTAACCAATGCAACCTGACCATCCAAATCTGCCATTTGAAAACGCTTTGCATAGTTAAAATCACCACATTCAGGACACATGGCATCATAGAAATGATGCAATTTGGTATACATGGTTTTGCATACATAGCAGTTCCGTGGCGATTCCAGCTCAGGCCTGTTCTCATGCACATGACCCGCACCTATCATTATAGGAGCCACAAAAACAGACGCCTCCCGAGCAGAGCGGATGCCCGTTTCTTTTCTAGCGTGCTTGTCGCGTTCCACCTGCTTGCGCTTTGCCGCCTTCTTAGCTTCCTTCCTACGCCGGTCGAATTCATCTCTATTAGGTCTCGATAGCAACCCAGAAGCCCTCATCAAATCAATGCGTTTTTCCTCAGGTAAGTCAAAGAGGAGATCTGTGTTTTGAACCAGTTTGTTGAGCAAAGCAATGCATTCATCAATAGATGTTTCATTAACCTCAGAATGCCTGTTCTTTGCCATTTTTAAATACTTCCTGCAAAGGTAAATCTACCAAGTCTTAAATTTAGACTGAATTTGGAGGCATTTTAGATTTT
>JAURQA010000191.1 GCA_030836345.1 Bacteroidota bacterium | reverse complement strand
TGGAGCCGTTATTGCGGATGTGGCCATTGACCAAGGCGGATGTTTTGAAACCAGTAAACCAACCACTCATGCAGATCCAATCTATAATATTGATGGGGTTATTCATTATTGCGTTGCAAATATGCCTGGAGCAGTTCCGTATACCAGTACCTTAGCTTTAACCAATGCAACCTTGCCTTTTGCCTTACAATTGGCAAATAAAGGCTGGAAACAAGCTTGTATGGATAGTGCTGAATTAGCTAAAGGATTGAACATTATTAATGGAGACGTAGTTTACAAAGGAGTAAGTGAGGCCTTTAATTTGCCTTACGTTCCAGTGGAGAGCTATTTAAAATAACCAGTGCTTCTATAAGAGGCAACCCGAAGTCTGAAATGGAGCAAATCCTAAATCACAAAATGTATGGTGCAAGTGGAGATTCACTTTTCATTGTCCATGGAATTTTTGGAATGTTAGATAATTGGCAGTATCACGCTAAACTTCTTTCCAAATCGTATCAGGTAGTTAGTATTGATGCGAGAAATCATGGCAAGAGTTTTCATGCAGAATCAATGTCATACGACGAGATGGCTGAAGATATTGTCCGTTTAGCCGATCATTTAAATATTTCGAAGTTTCATTTACTTGGTCACAGCATGGGAGGTAAAATAGCTATGAGGATGGCCGAGAAATCTCCGGAGCGGTTGCGATCTTTGGTTGTTGTTGATATAGCGCCCAAGGCTTATCCCGCTGGACATGTGCCGTATTTTAAAGCATTTTTAGATTTGCCTTTGCAAAGCTATCACAGCAGAGCTCAGGTGGATGAGGCATTTGCTGAGTATGCTCCGGATAAGGGTGTTCGACAATTCTTGCTAAAAAATTTAGAAATTAATCAAGAGGGAGGTTATCGGACAAAAAGTAATATGCGGTCCATCCAAAATTTCTATGAGGAGATGATTGGAGACTTTGACTTGTCAAAAGATGCGTATATAGGCCCGGTACTTTTTATTACTGGAGCGAAAAGTGCGTATGTAAAGGAGGAGGATAAATCCAAAATAAGAGATGCATTCCCAAATGTGACTTTTGAACAGGTCCAAAGAGCTGGGCATTGGGTTCATGCCGAGAACCCAATGGAATTTTACCAAAAGCTCCTCCGTGGGCTTCAAGCTTAGTCGTATATTTGTGTAATGAAATGGATATTTCTTTCCATCGTGTTTTGGTTTTCCGTAGGCTTGCAAGGGCAAGATTCCACGGTATATGGCCGGCATTTGCTATTTGGAATTGGTGTTGCACCCAGTATAGGCATTGGTGATTTTGGAGATAAGTATAAGTCCTTCTCCAGTATACCTGTAACCGCTACGTACAAAACCAATAAGAATGTTACATTTGGATTAACGGGAAGTGGTTATTTCGGTCAAAATATTCTAGTTCCTGGTATTTTTAAGGGCATGACTTACGATGATATGCTTGTTGATATTAATGGGAACCCGGCTGCAGTTCGATTTCAAATGAGAGGGTGGTACTCTATGGCAACCGTTGGTAAAATATTTAGTTTGAAAAGGCCAAATCTGAATAAAGGAATTCACCTGAGATTTGGAGCAGGTTTTATGCAACATAAACTTCGCATGCAATTTGATTCGGAAAAGGTGCCTCAATTAGAAGATGCATACATTAAAGGGTATGATCAATTGCACAACGGTTTAATACTCATGACTTCGGTTCAATACCACCTTATTTCTTTGCGCAATCTAAGCCTATATGCGGGAATAGATTATGGACATGGGTTTACGAAAAATAGGCGGTCTTGGGAATATTCCTTAAACAGGAGAGATGATGCTCTAAAAACAGATCAATATGTGAGTTTTAATGCCGGTATCATTATTCCTTTAAAAATATATAAATCTACCGAGGCGCGATACTTCGAATAATGTTGAGGTTTTTTTATTCAAAATTCACCTTCTTCGTTGCCCCTTTACTGCAGTCATTGGGGGCTAAAATATCGTCAAAAATTAAGAAGAGAGTGCTGGGTTTAAAGGCTCAGAATTTGGATTCATTTTCGCATGATCAAAACATCTGGTTTCATTGTTCATCCTTGGGAGAGTTTGAAATGGCTAAACCTTTGATGAATCTATTTATTAAAGATGGAGCCTCTCAGGTTGTGGTTTCATTCTTCTCTCCGTCTGGATATGAAAACTGTAACGAAACAGAAGGCTTAAAGAAATTCTACCTTCCTTTAGATTCCAAACAAAATGCGCTCCGCGTGTTTAAGGCAATAAAACCCAAGGTTTTTATTTTAGTGAAATATGAGTTTTGGCTCAATTATATGGTGCAGGCTCAAAATAGTGGGGTTCCTAGTTTTTTGATTTCGGGGTTGTTTAGAGACAATCATTTCTTATCTAAGTATTACGCCAAACCTTGGCGAAGTTACTTGAGTCAATTTAATGCGCTGTATTTACAAAATAAAAAATCAGTTCAACTGGCTGAGTCGTGGAGTTTTTCAAACGCTATATTAAGTGGAGATATGCGCATTAACAGGGTGCTTAATAATGGCACTATTTTTAAGAAAGATGAGATTTTGGAGGACTTTACAAGCAGTGCAGAACAGGTCATTATCTTAGGAAGTTCTTGGCCCAAGGAAGAACAACTTATCGCTAAGGCCAAATTGCCCAGTGGTATAAAGGTGATTATTGCTCCTCATGATCTCAATCCTGAACATATAAACTTAATTAAAAATTTATTCTCAAAATCTATTTTATATACGGAGTATGTTTTGGGTGAGTCTTCAAATGTATTAATCCTAAACACCATTGGTATGTTAAAATTTACCTACCAATATGGGAATATGGCTTTTATAGGTGGAGCTTTTGGAAAAGGGCTGCACAATATACTTGAACCAATGACTTACGGCCTACCTGTAATTTTTGGACCTAATCACACTAAATTTCCGGAAGCTTTAGCTGCCATGGAGTCTGGTATAGCAAAGCAAGTAAATACCAAGTCTGAATTAGAAACAGCCATTAATTACTTCCAGAATGTCCCGTACAAACATAAATCAGAGGTTAAGGCTTGGTTGCAATCTAGAATTGTTGATGTGGATGGGATGTATGCCGAAATAATAAAGACTATAGATAACTGATTTTTGCGGTAGCCTCGGATTGTATAACTTAAACTTATTGAATGTAAAAGAATAGCCTAAAATCTATGTAATTTATCCTAATAAATACTTTAAGTATGCGCTATAATTGAAGCCTTTAATTGGATAAATCAACCAACTCAACATCTTTATTTTTGCCGGCATCCCATTCAAAAAAGGCATCAGTTATTTTTGGATTTGGCACAAAATTACTTACCACTAATGACATGGTAGAGCCATTTTTGTAGTATTGAGAAAGCTTAGATATCTTGTTTGTTTTTTGATTTACGTATAATTTCAGATAAGAATAATTTCTCCTTTTCTTTGGCACCATTTTTATGACGTAAGTATTGACTCCTGAAACTTTACTATTCCCAGAATACGCATTTTTAAAATCCTTTTTATAAACATTAAATATATCTGAAGGGGAGATACTCCCTTTCTTTTTCTTATATTTTTCTTTGGTTACTTCTTTGTCTGTAGGGTTGTAGGTCCAAGTGTGCTTGCCATCACAGTAAATAATTTGCCCCGCGTAATCCAATTTAAATTTTGGACCTTTTAACCATAAAGTACCAGAACTCTTAGTGCTTTTATCATTCCTATCGGTAGACTTAATAGTGAAGGAAGACTTCATTGTTTCATATTTTTTATAAACAGCTGAGACTTTTTTAAGTATCGCAGCCGCTTTCGCTCCATTTACGTTCGCAAGAACGGTAAATGATAACGTAAGTAAAAGGGGTATTATATAAATAACTTTCCTCATAAGTATTGAATGCAAAAATAACGGATTAATTAATATTTTGCAAAAACTGTTCCAAGGCATATTCATCAGGAATGTTCACGTTCCGTGGTTTACTTCCTCGGCTAGGTCCAACAATACCTGCATCTTCGAGCTGATCCATTAATCGACCAGCACGGTTATATCCTAGCTTAAGTTTACGCTGAATCAAACTGGTGCTTCCCGTTTGCTGGCTTACAATTAAACGAGCGGCATCTTCAAATAATTCATCTCTTTCATTTGGATCAAAACCTTCGCCTTTAGCATTGGCTTCTTCTTTTACCTCTGGTAAAATTAATGCGCTTGGAAATGCACGTTGCTCTCCAATAAAATCACAAATTCGATCTACTTCTGGCGTATCAACAAATGGGCATTGCAAACGAATTGTTTCATTTCCACCACTGTATAGCATATCTCCTTTTCCAATTAATTGGTCCGCGCCATTGGCATCTAAAATGGTGCGACTATCTATCTTACTGGTCACCCTAAAAGCGATTCTACTTGGGAAATTTGCTTTAATCATACCTGTAATTACATTTACAGATGGCCGCTGGGTGGCCAATATTAAATGAATTCCTATAGCACGGGCAAGCTGGGCCAGACGAGCTATGGGTGTTTCAATTTCTTTTCCAGCAGTCATCATAAGATCAGCAACTTCATCTATAACCACCACTATGTATGGCATAAATCGATGCCCGTTTTCAGGGTTCAATTTACGATTGATAAACTTCGTATTGTATTCAACAATATTGCGCACCATGGCATCTTGGAGCAGACTATACCGATCATCCATTTCAACGCACAACGAGTTTAATGTATTTATTACTTTAGCATTATCTGTAATAATAGCATCTCCTTCGCCTGGAAGTTTGGCTAAATAGTGACGCTCAATTTTATTAAATAAGGTAAGTTCTACTTTTTTTGGGTCCACTAACACAAATTTCACTTCGGCTGGATGCTTCTTGTAAAGTAATGATGATAAAATAGCATTTAAACCAACAGACTTTCCTTGTCCAGTAGCCCCTGCCATTAACAAGTGAGGCATTTTAGCTAAATCGACTACAAAAGTTTCATTGCTGATAGTTTTACCAAACGCAATAGGGAGTTCCATTTCTGC
>JAURQA010000190.1 GCA_030836345.1 Bacteroidota bacterium | reverse complement strand
GTAAAACCAGCCTACTCGGTCAAATTAATTAAAAAATTTCTCGCCTTTAATGTTAAATTTGACGGTCTGATAACAGTAAATAATAAAAGTGATCAAGTTGTATATATAATAGATGGGAAAATTAGTATGCCCTCTTTATCATCTTTGTAGGCATTATTTGCAAGTTCACCCGAATGAATAAAGTAAGAAGCCTCTTCAATATTTCTCAAGCCGAATCTATTCATGGCCTTTATTTTTTCTTCTTCTAAGGCCCTATTTGAGACGGGTTCTGTATTAATCTTGATTTTTGGCAAATTCCTGTCAAGCAGATGCTTGCAAAGGGTAGAAAGGATTCTATCCTCGCTTCTTGTCCATGATTTGACGGCGTTTAAGATATCAGAATCATCGAGTAGGGTGTACGTGTTCACCGCTTCGTTGTCAAAATTGGCTTCATTTATATCCGTTCCTAAAAAATGAACCAGAGGATGATACGATCCTAAGGCTTTTCCGCTACTTGCTATATCTCTGGCTCGTTTGAGAATACTAATGAGTAATTGATCGGCTGCCGTTACTGTTTTATGCATATATACCTGCCAGTACATGAGTCGGCGAGCAACCAGAAATTTTTCTACGCTATATATTCCCTTTTCTTCAACCACCAATTGGCCTTGGTGAACATGAAGCATATTTATTAAACGTTCTGCGCCAACTACACCTTCACTTACCCCTGTAAAAAAGCTATCGCGCAACAAGTAGTCCAAACGATCCATGTCTAATTGGCTGCTTATTAATTGGCTCAAAAATGGTTTTTGAGAATAGCGAAAATTAAATATATCAAGGGCCAAGTCTAATTTCCCATCAAATTCCTCATTGAGTTTTTGCATGAGTATATCGGAGATTTTCTCATGATTTACTCCCTGTACAATGGAATGTTCTAAGGTGTGGGAGTAGGGGCCGTGACCTATGTCATGCAGGAGAATTCCTAAGTAAGTTGCCTCGGCCTCTTCATCACTAATAGCAATGTTCTTGGCTCGCAATGACTGGATGCATTGAATCATTAAATTCATCGCTCCCAAGGCATGTTGAAAACGGGTGTGAACAGCTCCTGGGTAAACCAGTTCGCTCATTCCAAGCTGACGTATTCTTCGTAAACGTTGAAAAAAAGGATGTTCAATTACATCGAAGACAGTGGCTGTAGGTATGGTTAAAAAACCATAAAGCGGATCATTGATGATTTTATTTTTGTTGAACATACAGCTGCAACAAAGATACCGTTTATATCGGTTCAATGTTTATTCCATTAGCAGGTAGTTTAAACCTGTACTTTCCTATTTTTATATTGATTTACACCTGCTGCTATGAGTGAAAATATGAATCCTGGAATCACGGGTTCTACCATTGTAAACATGAAGCAAAAAAGGGGATTTGCATATACGTCATCCATGAATTTTTTCTGTTTGGCGATATCTTCCAATGGGGTTCCTTGGGCTTTTAAGCCTTTCATATATTGCTCTCCCATTTCTTTGGCTGCGTCAGGATTTATTAAAAATATATATAAAGTCCATACCAGGCTGTAAATGGCGCATGCGATAAGGGTGATTTGCAAACCAATAAAAAATGCTCTTCCAAAACTTAAGGACTTAATGGCATGGGCTTTTTGAATAGCAGGGATAAAAAGTAAAAAGGCTATAGCCATTCCTGTATAACCAATGATTTGTCCCAATTGAAGATCAGGATTTTCTTTATTCATAAGGACAATACCAAGTATAAGAACAAGGCTAATAATGGCTCCACTAAAGAGTCCATACTTCAAAATAATATTTTTCATAGGAACAAATAAAGGGCAGTCGATCGATATAATCAATTGGATATAAAGGTTTTGAAATTTACTTGTAGGCTATTGAAAAAGGAGATGCCTTTTATTCGCTTTCTAGTATTGAGTGATAGAAATGTGTATTAAGTAAAAATAGAATATCAAGAGGTACTTTATTACACTTATCTACACCTGGGGGAATAATATGCGCTCCCAAAAAGAAAATTACTTGTATCATTGCATTGTGAAGTGGCTATGTGTCTTAATAGTGATTTGTGTGTCCTGTTCCAAGGGCCCCGATTTCATTAAGACTGCAGGTGAAACACATACGGAAGTTCGTGCTCTAACCGAGTTTACTTCTTTGGAGGTATTCAAAAATTTGAAGGTTTATCTCAAACAAGGAATCACTAATGAAGTGCGTATTTCATATGGAAAAAATCTCCTTCCGAAAATTAAAACAGAGGTGAATAATGGGGTCTTACGTTTGGATGATAAAAACACATTTAATTGGGTTAGAGATCTAAAAAAATATGCCATATGCACCCTAACGGTAAAAAGCATTCAAAACCTATTGATTGAGGGCTCCGCTAAAATCTCTTGCTTAGATTCAATAAAAGGGGACAGGCTATCTGTAATTCACAATAGCAATCAGGATCAAAAATTGCTATTGAATATGGGAGTTGTCAGTGGATCTTGCGATAACTCTGGAGCTATAAAAATGGAAGGAAAGGCCAGTATTTTAGCTTGGACTGTAAGTAAAGGCTCCTTTTTAGATGCTCGTTCCTTAGATAATGAGGATACCTATATTTTTCATTACACCAAAAATGATTGTTATGTAAGACCAAAACAGGTTCTGGAAGCAACGATTGGCAATAGTGGAAATGTAATAAGCGGCTTAAACCCGAGCCGAATACTCAAACGATCGGGTGGTGGGTCAGGAAAAATAAAGATTTAAAATGCATGTAACGTATCTACTTATCGGTATAAACGCGGTTGTTTATTTACTAATTATGACGCAAAATTTGGATGTAAGCAGGTTCATCTACAATCAGCAAGAAATTAAGTACAATAAGGAGTGGTTTCGCATGATTACCTCGGGGTTTATGCATATGGCCATATTTCATATTGCCTTTAACATGTATGCTCTATACAGTTTTGGATTGTACCTAGAGCAAAGTTTTCAGTATTATTTTGGGCCAGATTTGGGAAGGATGATTTACCTTTTAGTCTATATCCTAAGTATTTTAGGGGGGAGCGTGTATTGCTATTTTGCCAAATCAAGAGAGGCTAATTATTTGGCCCTTGGAGCGTCAGGCGGTGTTTTTGGCATTGTGTATATCGCAGTTTTAATGTCTCCCGAAATAGGGATTGGATTGTTCCTAATTCCTGTCCCCATTGCAGGCTGGATTTTAGGTATCATAATTACATTAGGTAGCATTATTCTTAGTCTCTTGCCCAGGGCAGGGAACGTGTCGCACGAGGGTCATCTAGGCGGTGCTTTATCTGGAGTGCTCATCATGTTTATCCTCTTTAGCCTCTTGGGAGCACAGTTTGCTCAAAAGTCCTTGTACTTTATGTATTTCGGTGTACTTCCAGCAGCCATTTATTTAATTGCTCAGGTGGCTGCTCCCGCCAAGGTCGATGATTTAAGAAATTGGTTTCAAGAGAAATTACCTAAGGGCGACGACTGATTCTCGTTAAAAGTAAAAGTTGCTTTTTCGAGAAAGGGCCACATGCGGTAATCCCTTCTCATACTTAGCATTTAAACGCTTTTTAAAAGTGCCCAGTACTGGATTCGAACCAGCACGCCGTGAAGCACCACCCCCTCAAGATGGCGAGTCTACCAATTTCTCCAACTGGGCAAATATGCGGCAAAGATATAAAAATTTTAAGGCGCGTTGCGCTTTTATATGTTCAATTTCTATTTTTAATAAATGAATCTTGAAATAAAGTTCCTCTGAGGATTTTTCTAGCCATTAAATAGATTTTGCAATAGATTATTTAAAACTTGGAGCAACAATTAGATCCTTGGTTCCATGACTATAATCGTAAAATCCTCTTCCACTTTTAGCGCCCAGGTCACCGCTCGTTACCATATTTACCAATAAGGGACTTGGTGCATATTTTGGGTTTCCTAAACCCTCATGCAATACTTCAAGAATGGCTTTACATACATCCAAGCCAATAAAATCAGCCAATTGTAATGGCCCCATTGGGTGAGCCATCCCTAATTTCATAATCGTGTCAATTTCTTCTACTCCAGCAACGCCCTCGTGCAAACTAATAATGGCTTCATTAATCATAGGCATTAAAATTCTATTGGCAATAAATCCGGGATAATCCGCTGTTAAGGCAGGGACCTTCCCAAGGTCTTTACTCAAGGAAATGATGGTTTCCGTAATCGT
>JAURQA010000189.1 GCA_030836345.1 Bacteroidota bacterium | reverse complement strand
TAACCAAAGATTTTGGTTTACCTTGGTTCATTAAGTACATTCCAGCTGCCAACACCGGAATGGATGTGAATTTTCAATCTAAGACCGATGGGGCAAGGGGTATTTGGCCACTAGAGTATCAAATCGCAAAAAAATACGATTTAATCTCCAATAGCTATGAAGATGAAAGGCTCTCCTTTATTAAATCTAGTGAGGCAGCATGCCAATATCTCAAAACACTTTATAATATCTATAAAGACTGGCAAAAAGCAATTCTAGCGTTTAGCATAGGTCCCGTTCGAGTAAATCAACTCATTCGAATAAATGGGACTGTTCATTTTAATGAATTCTACACCAACCTGTCAAATAAAGAGAAAGAACCGTTGAACCAGTTCTACTCTGCAATGACCGTTTTATTTTATGCCGACACCTTTGGTATTAAGCCTGTTCCATACCAAATAATTCCTATAGATACGGTAAGTTGCGAATTACCTACCACCTTTAAAACCATCGAAAAATTCACAAATATTGCAGTTGAAACATTGGTCGATTTAAATCCAAGTATACTGAGAAAAACAGTACCTACTTTGAAAGGAACCAGTTATTTCAATGTACCTAAGGTAAGCAAACAAGCCTACCAAAATTCAAGAGATACAATCTACACTTATACCAAATACCTATTGGATCCGTTTTCTATCTATGATACAATGGTTAAAATCATTGATAGTGTCGAGTACATTGATTTGGTACAAAGACCTTTTGGCGATATTTCTAAAGGTAAACGAATTATCGTTTCCATCGAAAACACCAAGAAAACGTCCGTAAGCGCTGGAGGTAATGATTCCTCAATAGCAAACGGTCAAACAACAAAAGAAAGCATAGTAGTAAAAGAGTTAACTAGTCCAAAGCAAGTCAAACTTGTGTGGATCACCTACACTGTAAAAAGAAAAGATGCGCTCTATACCCTCAGTGATGTTTTCGATTGCACAATCAAAGAAATCAAGCGATGGAATAATATGAGAGGAAATGGAATTTTTATTGGTCAAAGGCTGCGAATTAAGGTCCCAGAAAACCGATTGTATTACTATAAAAAAATCAATCGTATGAATCGCGCTCAAAAAATGGCACGAGCAAAGCAAGATTAATGAAAGAAACTTCTCTTTTCCTCTGCTTTTTATTAGCTACAGCACTAATAGGCCAAGAAATAACGGTCGATTATACCCAGGAAACCATGACTATTGATGGGAAACTTGATGAATCTGTTTGGAAAAAAAAATATACCAGTGGAAGTTTCATCCAAAATTTCCCTTATGACACTTGTAATGCCATAGCCAAAACCGAATTTTGGTTGGCCTCTGATGAGGAATATTTATACGCCGCTTTTAAATGTTATAATACTGGCAAAAAGAAAGGATATACGGTACAATCTCTTCAAAGAGACTTTAGCGTAAATAGCAATGACGCTGTGGTGCTCACACTAGAGCCCTTTCTAGATGGTCAAAATGGGTTCTCATTTGGAGTAACACCGCAAAATGCACAAAGAGAAGGTTCTGTTGGAAATGGAGGAAATTTTGGGGTAAGTACAGCTTGGGATCAAGTGTGGTTTAGTGCAACCAATATTCAAGAGGAATTCTGGACAGCTGAGTTTAAGATTCCCTATAAAAGTATCCGATTTAATCATCAAAATAAAAAATGGCGAACCAATGTTGCACGAATCGACTTTAAGAATAACGAGAAATCGTGTTGGGTAAGAGTGCCACGAAATTTTAATATTTCCTCCCTCACCTACACGGGTGATATGAATTGGGAAAAAAAGCCTCCTAAACAAAATTTTAACCTCACCCTTGTTCCTTATTTAAGTGCTACGGGAAACCAGGATATAAGCAGCCAGAAGGCAATAGAAATAAAGCCCAAAACAGGAATTGATGCTAAGTTTTCTTTAAGTAGTTCTTTGAATTTAGACCTCACTCTCAATCCAGACTTTGCTCAAGTAGATGTCGATGTTCAACAAATAAACCTAACCCAATTCAACCTCTTCTTTCCGGAGCGCAGGCAATTCTTTATTGAAAATAGTGACCTTTTTGCAAACTTTGGGTTTAGAGGGATACGACCTTTTTTTAGCCGTAGAGTTGGCTTAGCAGAGCCAATCACTGCGGGAGCTCGAATCACAGGAAAAATTGGAAATAAGTGGCGAGTAGGCATCATGGATGTCGCTACCCGAGAGCTAGACTCGCTTACCCCCGCTAAAAATTACGCCATTGCCGCCTTTCAACGTAAGGTATTTTCATCGAGTAATATTGGGTTTATTTTTGTGAATGACAGAGTAAAAAACATGCCAGGGAGTACGGTTACCGGATTAGAATACAACCTACTAAGCAAAGACAATAAATGGGTTGGAAAGGCATTTTATCAAAAATCGGTTTCACCAAAACGTATTGATAGAAGCTTTGCACATGCATCCTTTCTTATCTTTAGGAATGTTAAGTGGCGCTTGGAATGGAATCATGAATTTGCCGGAAAAGGATTTAGAGCACCCACAGGTTTTGTTCCAAGGCAACGGTTTTATGATCAGGAAAATAAAGTGAGTGTTACGAGAGAGTTCTGGCGTTTGGAGAATTCTGCTGCCTATACCATTTACCCTAAGTCTAACCTAATTAATAAAACTTCGTTTATTGGTTATCATTCTTCGTATTACGATAGTGCTCAAAAAAGTACAGAATCGTTTAATGCCTTTCGCATTAAAAATACATTTCAGAATTCTGCTGAGTTCAACCTTCGCTTATCTCATCAAAAAAACACCTTATTTCTACCATTCAGCCCGATTTCAACAGATTCTAATTATTTACTGGGAGAATATGACTGGAACAGCCTCAATATATTTTTTCAAAGCAATAGGCGCAAGCTCTTAAATTTAAGTATTGATGCAACAGCAGGGCAATTCTATGACGGTTCTAAATACGGCACAACAGTAAAGGCCATTTATAGAAGGCAGCCATGGGGAGTGTTTTCTGTTAACTATCAAAGAGAACAGATTTCTTTACCTAGCATAGGTGATCAAACCTATGATTTAATTGGAGCTAAAGCAGAAATTAGCTTTACAACAACCATGTACCTTAACACATTCCTTCAATACAATACCCAAGCAAACAATACCAACCTCTACATAAGATATCAGTTGAGATATAGGCCCATGAGTGATTTATTTTTGGTGTATTCAGAAAACTATAACCAATATTGGAAAGTCAAAAATAGAAACCTCGCTTTCAAATTTGTCTACTGGCTAAACTTATAGTTCGAACCATATTTAAATATTTAAGATTTATTTAATTGCGCAGCGCAAAAGTTTTTCTCCCTGTAGAGAACCCTCAAATACATCACCAACTGCTACAGGGCCCACCCCAGCAGGAGTACCTGTAAAAATATAATCACCCGTTTTTAGCATAAAGTATTGACTTACATAGGCTATGATTTCATCCACCGCATGAATCATATCAGCTGTATGTCCTACTTGAACAGGGATCCCATTTTTATACAATACAAAATTTATATCTTGCATGTTATCAATCACAGGTACAAAAGGACTAATGCATGCGCTGTAGTCAAAACCTTTTGCTTTCTCCCATGGCAACCCTTTCTCCTTCAATTTTCGTTGCAAATCTCTGGCCGTAAAGTCAATTCCCAAAGCCATAGAGGTGTAATAATCCTTGGCAAACTGCTTTGGAATAGATTTCCCATTTTTATCAATCCGAATAACAAGCTCGAGCTCATAGTGAACATCATTCGTAAAAGCAGGGATATAAAATGGATTATTGTTTCGTAAAAGTGCGGAATCTGGCTTTATAAAAATAACCGGCTCATTCGGAACTTCATTCCCCAATTCTTTCGCATGATTGGCATAATTCCTACCTATACAAACGATTTTCATCGCACAATAGTATTTTCTCTTTCAGGACCCAATGATATAATTTTAATGCGCGTGTCTATTGCATTTTCAATGTATTGAATATAGTCCTTAAATGAACCTTCTAAGTTATCAAAACCTTTCGCATAATTTAACGGTCCTACCCATCCAGGCAGATTGGTATAAACAGCTTCCACACCGCTTTCAACTAAACTTGCAGGAACTTCATCTGTAGTTTCATCACCAATTTTATACGACTCACAAACACGTATTTTATCGCTACCACAGAGAATATCACTTTTCATCATGATCAACTCATCTACCCCATTTAACATACAGGTGTATCGGAGAGCCACTAAATCTAACCACCCTGTTCTTCTCGGTCTTCCAGTAGTAGCGCCAAATTCATTTCCCTGCTTTCGCAACCATTCTCCTTCTTCACCAAAATCCTCGGTTGGAAATGGTCCTGAACCCACACGTGTACAATATGCTTTAAAAATACCGTATACCTTGCCAATATGCTTGGGAGCAATTCCTAATCCGTTACAAACACCTGCAGTAATAGTATTACTGCTGGTTACATAAGGATACGTTCCAAAATCAATATCTAACATACTTCCTTGGGCGCCTTCAGCTAAAACCTTCTTACCATCCTTAATGCATTTATTAATGAAGTACTCGCTATTAATAAGTTGAAGCTTTTTTAATTGCTCCAAGGCTATATAAAACTCAGCCTCTTCTTTTTCTAAATCAAAATCCGTGTACCCAAGCCATTTAACCTGTTCCAGGTGACGATCTCTAGCTTCTTCATAACGAGCCTTAAAATCTGGCAGTAGGACATCACCAACTCGCACTCCATGGCGGCCAGTTTTATCACGGTAGGTAGGTCCAATTCCTCGCAATGTACTTCCAATTTTTTTATCCCCTTTGGCATTCTCCAAAGCAGCATCAACAATCCGATGCGTAGGTAAAATCAAATGAGCCTTTTTAGAAACCAATAAACGATCAGCATAATCGGGTACCTCCGCAATAAATCGATCAATTTCTTGAAAAAGCCGAACTGGATCAATAACCACCCCATTCCCAATAACATTGGTAGTGGTTTGGTGAAATATCCCGGAGGGGATCGTATTGAGCACAAATTTCTTTCCTTCAAACTCTAGAGAGTGCCCCGCGTTTGGGCCTCCTTGAAATCTTGCCACAACATCGTATTTTGGGGTTAGGTAATCAGCTATTTTACCTTTTCCCTCATCGCCCCATTGCAAACCTAATATTACGTCTACCACTATCTAATTTTCTTCGTTTTTTACTTCAATTCCACACTTTTCGCAATCTCCATTTTCATCTTTTCTGGGCATCGCATACAAGTGCAAACTATGATGGGTTACATTAAATTTTAATAATTCGCCCATTTTACTACTAATCTGTTGAATTCTAGGATCACAAAACTCGTGAACCGTTTTGCATTGAACACAAATTAAATGATCATGCTGCTTAAAACCATAGGCTTGCTCAAACTGACTCCCTTGCTCACCAAAATGATGCTTTTTCACCAAGCCACAATCCAACAGAAGGTCTAATGTATTATATACCGTAGCCCTACTCACTCTATAGTTCCGCTTTTTCATTTTGATGTATAAATCATCTACATCAAAATGTCCCTTATAACTATAAATTTCGTCAAGAAGAGCATATCTTTCAGGTGTGCGACGTTGCTTATTCTTTTCCAAATAAGTGGTAAAAATGGCTCTTACTTCCATTTTTGTCTCCTTTAAACGTTTCGCATCCTTGGCAGTCAAATCCTTAAAATTCTGTACAAAAGTAAAACTATCCTGAGGTCAAATACATAAACAGGTTAAAAAGTAATCCCTTGTTTTCAACATACCTCATTTACATTCGTCAAATTTGAATAAATAATCTTGTAAAAAAGACCTATTTAGAGGATTCTTCCTCCTCTTCAGTATTCAAATATCCAGGAGGGGCTTTTATTTCTTCCTTAATAATTCGGGCCAATGGGAATGTTTTTCGCGCATCATTAACAATCTCGACAGCATCTTCATACCTCCTAAAATTACCAATGAACACTTTAAAATTGGGCTCATCATATTCTAAAGAACATATAAATATTCCATCATATCGTATGC
>JAURQA010000188.1 GCA_030836345.1 Bacteroidota bacterium | reverse complement strand
TGGGTAATTTAGCTCTTAACTTGCCTACGCAATTAATTAAGCCAGCCAACAATTTATATGGAGTAAGTGCGACCATGCAATTTGGCAAGACAACTATTCAATCTGTATTTAGCCAGAACAAAGGTCAGAGTACAGAAACAGTACTTCAAGGGGGTGCCCAATTAAATGAATTTAGAATTGGAGCAGACAATTACGAACAAAATAGGCACTACTTTTTATCTCATTTTTTTAGAGATAATTATGATGAGTCTCTCGAAAATTTGCCTTTGATTACCAGTGGAGTCCTCATAAACAGGGTAGAGGTATGGGTTACAAACCGAGGAGCCAATGTACAAACCCCAAGAGACATACTTGCGTTTATGGATTTAGGAGAATCTGAGCCTTACCGCGCAAATCTAAATGGAAATGGCCCTGGAAATGTAACAGATAATTCCTCCAATGATTTATATAACGATATTAAAAATGATGGTGATGTCCGGAAGGTTGGTCAATCCATTGATAAATTAAATGCCAAATATTTGTCCTTTGAGCAGTCGCTGGATTATGACTTACTCACCAATGCCAGAATGCTAACCTCAAATGACTATTCCATTAATAAGCAATTGGGATATATTTCATTAAATCAACCCTTAAACAATGATGAGATTTTAGCGGTTGCCTTTGAATACACGTACAACGGAGAGCCCTACCAGGTTGGTGAGTTTAGCCGAGATTTACCGCAGCAGAATAATGAAATGTTGTATGTAAAAATGTTAAAGCCCACCACAATACGGGTAAAAGTGCCTATTTGGGACTTAATGATGAAAAATGTCTACAGCTTAAACACGTATAGCTTAAGTCTAGAAGATTTCAAATTAAATGTAATCTATGCTGATGATACGAGTGGCGCAGATTATAATTACATCCCCAGACAAGATGTGCCTGCATTTGCCAATGGGAGGCCATTGTTACAAGTGTTTGGTCTAGATAAATTAAATAGGCAAAGAGAAGCGAAGCCCGATGGAGTATTTGATGCTGTAGAAGGATTAACCATCAATACGCAATATGCAAGAATTATGCTGCCCGTTGTAGAACCCTTTGGTGATCATATGAGAAATCAGTTTGGTTCAAGAGCTGATTTGGCTGATTACTATGCCTATGATGCACTTTATGATAGCACCAAGTTGCTTGCCCAACAGGATACTAGGCATAATAAGTTCTTCTTTACAGGAAGCTATAAAAGCCAAAATGGCGCAGAATTATTTCTTGGAACCACGAACTTAGCGCGAGGGAGCGTAAGGGTTACAGCCAATGGGAGACCTTTAACTGAAGGGTTTGACTACGAAGTAGAATATGTATTAGGAAGGGTACGAATTTTAAATCAAGGGCTGCTGCAAGGAGGCGCTGAGATTAGAGCCACTGCTGATGGACAATCCTTCTTTAATATTAATCAAAAAACCCTCTTAGGTGCAAGGGTGGAGCATAAATTTAATAAAAATGTAATGCTAGGGGCTACCGCTTTGCACATGTATGAAAGGCCTTTAACAACGAAAACAAATTTTAATGAGGAGCCACTGCTAAATTCCATCGTCGGAGCCGATTTAACTTTTAGCGGTAAGAGTCGATTTATTACTAAAATGGTAGATAAACTCCCTTTCCTTGAAACAAAGCAAATCTCGGTGTACAATGGGTATTTTGAATTTGCCAAATTATTTCCGCATAACCATAAATCTCAAGGCAAGCAAAGAGGAGTTTCGAATCTTGATGATTTTGAAAATGCTGAACTTCCAAATGACTACAAAACAGTTCATAACTGGGCTATGTCTTCGGTGCCTCAAAAGCAGCCGGATGTTATTTCAGATCCTTCTGATTTTGTTTTTGATAAAACAAAATGGTTAGATCACAGTGCAGATATAAGTTTCTATACTATTGACCCCTTGTTTTTTAGGGATGTTGATATGCCTGATAATATTTCTAATGACGCAGATAATATTTTAAGTGATCCCTACCAAAGACAATGGGACCAGTCTGATATCTTTAGATTTAGAAATTTTCCTGCAGGGACTCCTACTTTAATGAGCACCCTAGATATTCGGTTCAATCCATTCAAAAGAGGGCAATACAACTTTCTGTCGGATCCATCTCAAATTGATGCTAGCGGAACGATGTTAGACCCTAAAAAATCATGGGGTGGTTTAATGCGTAGAGTAGATTTGAATGATTTTGAAGCAGCCAATATTGATTATATTGAAATATGGATGCTTGACCCACTTATCGATAATCCAGGCATGTCTGGGGATTTCTATTTGAATTTGGGAAATGTTTCTGAAGATATTCTACCGGATCGAAGAAAATCATTTGAGAATGGATATCCAACCAACGGAGATTACTCAAAAACAGATTCTACAATCTCAGCCATTGTACCCACCTCTCAGCAAATTAATTTTGCTTTTGATGCTGAGCCTCAAAACATAAAAAAACAGGATGTGGGTATAGATGGGATGGATGATGCTCAGGAGCGTCAATATTTTGATACGCTTTACTTGGATAAGTTAGAAGCCAATTTTGGTGTAGGTTCAGCCATATATCAGGAGGCATTCAAAGACCCAGCAAACGATAACTTTTTACATTACTTAGAAGGCCAGTACGATACGGATAATGCCAATATTATTGAACGGTATGCTTCCTTTCAAAATATGCAAGGAAACAGTAATCCAGAACAATATACTAGTGGCAAATACAGTGGTATGCCCCGCTCATTCTCACCCATGCCCAATGATGAGGATGTAAACCGAGATTTTACCATGAACCAAAGCGAAGATTATTATCAATATCGTATTAAAATGTCGGCTACAGAATTGCAAATTGGTAAAAACTATGTGAGTGATATTATTGAAGAGAACGTTCTGCTAAGAAATGGGCAAGAAAAAAGTTTTAAATGGTATCAATTTAAAATTCCAATTCGTCAATATGAAAAGGCCGTAGGAAATATCAGTGATTTTAAAAGCATTCGATTCATGAGAATGTTCCTGACTAATTTTGATGAGGAAGTCATGATAAGAATTGGTAATTTGAACTTGGTGAGAGCCGATTGGAGAAGATATACCAACTCACTAAAGCAACCGGGAATTATTATACCGGTAGATCCAAATGATGGTACGCAATTTTCTGTAAGTACCGTAAATAAAGAAGAAAACGGAAATAGAAGCCCAATTGTTTATGTGGAGCCTCCTGGGGTTGAACGAGTGCAAAACTTAGCTAGTTTGGGAACTACGCGAGAGAATGAGCAAGCGCTTTCTCTAAGTGTATGTAACTTAAAGCCAGGAGATAGTCGAGCAGCCTTTAAAACGTCGCAATTTGATATACGAAACTACAAGAGACTTCAAATGTTTTTACATGCAGAAGCTCCTGAAAATCCAAATCTTAAAGATGATGAGGTTTCTGCGTTCATTCGCTTCGGAACAGACTTAACTAATAATTACTATGAATATGAAATTCCTCTCAAAGTAACACGCGGTATATATAATAATCCCAATACCGCGGGAGTTTCGGAAGCCATTTGGAGAGATGATAATTTCATCGATTTAGAGTTTGCTCAATTAATACAGCATAAAATCGATCGTCAGAGAGAAGCCTGGCCTGTAACTGTGCCCTATGTTAAACCAGCAGAAAAAGGACAGTTCTCCGTGCTTGGCTTACCTGATTTAAGTAATATTAGAGTATTTATGATTGGGGTAAGAAATAATTCTGACAATGTACAATGTTTTGAAGTTTGGGCTAATGAATTGCGTGTAAAGGACATTGCAAATTCTGGAGGTTATGCCGCTTTGGCAAACTTCCAAACTCAGCTAGCAGACTTTGGACAGGTGAGTATGGCTGGTAGTGTTAGGACCATTGGTTTTGGTGATGTAGACAAAAAACTCAATCAACGCTCATTAAACAAAACCATTAATTTTGATATTGCGAGTAACCTGGAATTAGGGAAGTTCTTCCCTCAAAAACTGGGAATTAGTTTGCCTCTTTACATTGGATACAGCGAAAACTATATACGTCCAAAGTATTACCCTCTAAACCCGGATGTGGAATTGCAGCAATTTTTAAGTCAATTGGCCGATCCAGATGAAAGAGATAGGATTCGAAAAGCAGCTGAAGACTTTTCTTCTCTATACAGTTTTAATTTTTCGAACATTCGACTTGGGAAAGGGGGAGGTAAAAATTACCCTTGGAAACTGAGCAACTTCAATGCCGGCTACTCGTATCAAAATAATTACCGAAGAAACCAACAGATTGAAGAGAATTTCACAAAAACTACGCAGGTTTCCCTCGGATACGCATTCAGCCCAAAAACCAAGGCATGGCAACCATTTAAGAAAATTAAAAGCAAGCATCTGGGCATTGTTCGAGACTTTAACATCAACTTCCTACCGAGTTCGTTTAGTGTACAAACCCAATTTAATCGCTTATACTCTGAGATGCAGGCCAGAAACAATAATAGTTTCAATCAAATAAACCCAAGGTTCTATGATAAGAATTTTACTAATGTAAGAAATTATAACCTCAGCTGGCAACTAACCAAAAAACTCAATGTTTCCTATTCAGCTATAGCAAATGCGCGTATTCAAGAGCCTTTTGGTAAAATAGAAACCAAGGAACAGAAAGATTCCATTACGAAAGAAATTTTTAATTTTGGCCAGCTAGCTGACTTTTCACAAAATATAAATGCCTCTTATAAGTTACCTATTGATAAAATTAAATTCTTCAATTGGGTATCTATTACCACCAGTTATAATGGGAGTTATAAGTGGACTCAGGCTCCTCCATCTTTCAAGGAGATTGGTAACACCATTCAGAATTCAGCCAATTATAGCATTCAGCCCAATTTTACTTTTACCCAACTGTATCAAAAAATCCCATGGCTAAGAGATTTAAATAGAAAGAAAAGAATTCCCGCTCGGAAAACCAAGCGCACGAAAACCAAAGATGGGGAAGGTAAAGAAGATAAAGAGGAGACAGAAAATAAAGCACCTAAGCCAAATTACTTGAAAATTGGGGTAGGGAACTTTATTTCAATGTTTAAAAATGCGGGCTTCAATTACAGTATCACAGAGGGTACATTGCTCCCTGGATTTAGGTATACGCCAGATTTTTTTGGGCAAAATGCAGCCAATGCCAGTCCAGGCATTAAGTTTATATTAGGCTTGCAGGAGAAAGACTTAAGGTACAAATTGGCAGATATTGGTGCCTTAAATACGGATGAACGTTTAAATACCCAGTTCACAAAAAACTATTCAGAGCAGTTCTCTGGTAATATTACAGTTGAGCCATTTAAAGATTTTAGAATCGTTTTTGATTTAAATAAAAGTTCAACCATCAATACAAATTCAACGTTTAAATTTAACGGTATGAATTTCGAAGATCAAGGATTTAGCGAAAATGGTCAATTTAATATGTCTGGATGGTTCTTTAGAACTCACTTTGTGAAAGATGAAAACTTTGGTGAGCAGCACCCCAATGCAGTTTTTACACAGTATGAGAATGATCGTTTTACTGTAGCACAACGCTTAATGAATGCCGATGGAAGAGTTGGAACCAAAGGTTTGGACTCAACAACTGGTTTCCCTATTGGTTATGATCGCAACTCCCAAGATGTTTTGGTAAGCGCTTTCTATAACGCTTATTCAGGTGGCGATGCGGGTAGAGCAGAACTCTCCGCATTTCCAAAAATCCCATTGCCTGGATGGAATATCAACTATACCGGGCTTTCTAAATTAAAAGCCATGAAACGCTATTTTAATAATATCACCCTTAAACACGGGTATAATGGGAAGTATTCTATTAATGGATATACTCAAAATTTGAAGTATGACCAAGATGAAACCGTGGACAAAGGTGAAACATTTACCCCAAAGTACCAGATAGAGAATGTGACTATATCTGAAGGGTTTTACCCATTAATAGGGATTAATGTAACCACTAAAAATAATTGGACTATTGGAATGGAGTATAAAAGACAAAGGACCATTCGATTAATTGCCGCAAACTTTAACGTAACCGAGCAACGCAACAACGAGCTCCAAACAACCATTGGATATAGAATAGCCGGTTTGACCCTGCCTATCCGCAGAAACGGTAGAAGATTGTATCTGCCCAATGATTTTAGGTTTGATTTAACAGTGAGTGTTAGTGATGTAGTTACGGTAGTGCGCAAAATTGATGGCGATGATAACCGGTACAGTGCAGGTATGAAAACCGTTCGTATTAGTCCTAATCTCAGCTATCAAATAAATGATAAATTTAACGTGGCTTTTCGTTATAATAGGTTAGCCTTAACGCCTAAAGTTCAGAACCAATTTTATACGGCTCTAACCGATTTTGGCTTGGAATTAAGATATACCCTCAACTAGAATGAAAAGATTTACCGCTCTTATTTGTTTCGTTTTTTTAAGTTTAAATCTGCAAGCACAAAAGGGAATTCCCACCGGTACTTGGCGTTTTCATACAAGCTATAAAAATACGGAAAAGGTCGAAAGTTTTAACGGTCAAATTTATGCGGCTTCACTCTTTGGTCTGTATCGAATAAATCCCCTTAATAATGAAATTCAAAGGCTCTATAAGACCGATGGATTTTATTCAGGGATCGTATCCCATATGAAAGCCTCCAGCACTCATCTTATTATCGGGTTTCAAGATGGTAATATTCAAGTGCTAGATCGTTTCGGAATTATACATAGCATCACCGGATTACGAGATGATCCCATTGCAGCAGATAAAGCCATTAAACATGCTAAATTTGACGGTGATATCTGTTATTTAAGCACGGATGTTGGGATTCTAAAAATAGATTTGAGGGTCTATGAAGTTACAGATAATTATAAATCCATTGGAGTAGGTGGAGCAATTCAACCGGTTGCCGCTCTAGAGGTTGTTGAAGATACTTTGTATGCAGCAACCCCAACAGGAGTTATATACGGAATCATTAATAATACCGTTAACCTTAGCGATTTTAATAACTGGAAAGCTCTTTTTTTAGCTCCGAATATTACTCATTTAGTTAGCTTTAATAATGACTTATACTATGATTCAGACTCAGTTATTTATGCCTATAGAAATGGCAACCCCAGTATACAGAGCAGTTCTTTCATAGGAACGGTACGCATGCAGGTTTTTAATGATAAGCTAACAGTAATTCGTCCAACAGAATCTTTCCAGGTGGATGCGAGCGGTCAAAAAGAAGATCTTAATCTAAATTTAGTTACAGACGCCACCTTTGATAATGAAAATAGGCTCTGGTATGCGAATGGGCTCAATGGAGGTGCCTTACTAAGAACAACTACAGGAGAAACAGGGTATTTGCCTAACGGACCATCGAGTTCAGATAATTTTTATTTAAGTAAGGAAGGTCCTCTGGTTTTTTGCACAGCTGGTGGGGTAACCAGTACTTTTGGAGGATCCTTTAGTATCAAGGGGTTTTACATCTGTGACAATGGAAATTGGACCAATAATCCAGGGAATCAGTTTACGGATTCAATGTATGATTTTACCTTTGCTTATTACATACCTCAGCACGATAAATATTACCTTCTGAGTCAGTCTTTTGGTATGATTGAGTTTAAAGAAAAAACACCTGTAGCTAGATGGAATCAGGTCAATAGTTCCTTGGATGTTTTTCCGACCACTAATTTTGTGAGAACCAGCGGTTTAAATTTAGATAATAATGGAATTATGTGGGTTTCAAATTATGGAAGTCAAACTCCACTGCATGCCTATAATGGAAATACCTGGAAAGGCCTTCCAAACGTACCAAGTAATAAAGTTAAAAATATTGTAACCGATAAAAATAACCTTAAGTGGATTCAACTGCACAACGATGGACTTCTTATTTTTGATGATAATAATACGCCATTCTTAAGTACCGATGATAGGTATTTAAAAGTGACCACAGGATCAAACCCAGGCTTGCTAAGCAATGAGATCAGAAGTATTGCAGTAGACGACAATGGCTGGATCTGGATAGGAACATCAGTGGGATTAAACGTGGTTACAAATACCAATGACGCCTTTACAGATTTAGAAGTAGAACAATTAATTGTTAACGATATCGATGGGAAGGCTGCCTATTTATTAGGGGAGAACTCAATTAATGATATTTGTATTGATGGAGGAGATAGAAAATGGTTTGCAACTAATGACGGCGTGGTATTGGTAGAATCAGATGGCCAAAATCAGGTGTTAAAATTTACAGCAGAAAATAGCCCTCTTCTTGCAAATAGAGTCGTCTCTATTGGCCAAAATACAAAATCGGGTGAAGTGTTTTTTGCAACTAGCAAGGGGATTGTTAGTTATCAAAGTGATGCCGCAGGAAAAAAAGAACTTTTTGGAAAAATAAAGGTATATCCCAATCCAATTCCACCCGGTTATAGTGGTGCCATTACTATAGATGGTTTAGCAACCAATGCAGAAATTAGAATCACAGATGCGAATGGAATGTTGGTATCTAAACTTAAAGCCAATGGTTCTAAGGCAATCTGGAATGGACTTCGATTAAATGGAACAAAACCCAATAGTGGGGTGTATTACATCTTTGGAATTAATAGAGATGCCACAGAAACAGCCATGGGCAAATTCATATTTGTGCGATAAAGGTATTTAACCTCTCTATTTAAACCTTTTTTAGGATGAGTACATCTTGGAAATCACGCCCTTTTGCCTTTAATCCCTGATCTCTCCAAAAACCAGGTATAAATGCTCTCTTTTCAAGGCCAGCTGCTGCAATCATTCGGTCCAGTTCAGGCTCGAACAAGGCAATGTTTGCTGCTGTAACTTCTGCATTCATTAGGCGATGGGTTTCTTTATTCACAGGGAAATTAAACCCTGGATTGGAAGCTGTAAAATTTTCCGTTTCCTGGTTGTACGTAAAAAAAGTAGCCAAGCATTGTCCACTCGGCTTCAAAACCCTAGAAATTTCTTTGAGATAATTTTCAATTTCATCTTTTTGCATGTGAGTGAAAACAGAGAAAAGGAATGATTTTGTAAAAGAATCGTTTTTGTATGGGAATGTGAATGCTTTGGCATCTCCAATAGACTGGTTATACAAATCATTTTGTAAAGGCACATATAAAAACTCAAAATTTAGGTTATCCTTCGTTATTCTATTCTTACACCAATCGACTCCTTTTTTTACTACATCAAAACCCTTGTAGGATCCATTTTTATCTATATAATTAGTTAGTGCCGAGGCCGTTCTGCCAATACCACTTCCAATGTCCAAGACATGGTCAGAAGGAACCAGGCTAATATGCTTAATAAGCAACTCTAAATGGTGATTTCCTTGTTTAATAAAATCCCCTGAACCTGTGTATATATCTCCTTTAAGTGGCTCGTATTTATGCCTTTTCCTCGAAAGTGTTTCCCAAGCATCAATGGGAGAATAGTATATTTTTCGCGCAATAAATCTCAGATTTGGAGAAAGAGAATAATATAATTTTCGTAGAGACATATTTAAGAATACAAAGTAAGGTATTAAAGCTCTTTGAGGCAAATAGACACTTGCTTTAGGGTAAAAGATTATTTAACCAATTACACCTTAAATTGAAAGGGCTAGAGGGCTTTTCACGTGGTTTAAACAGGGGCGTCTTTTATCTCATTTGAACCGCTTTCATCGGTTCTGTATTTCTTTTGAACGCCAGACATGAGGCCACGCAGATATTGATCATTGCAATACTTATAATGCCTGTGCGAAGGGTTTCTTAAGAAAGCACTTATTTCTGTGGGCGATACTTTTCTGCCGGCTAATGATAGAACGTCCACAATATCATGCGATTTAAGATTTAAAGCGATTTTAATTTTTCGTAAAATTAAATTATTGTCTAACTCCTCCTCAGGCTCTGGCTGTTCCCCTTCCTTCCTTCCGCGCTTTTCTACGATTAAGCCATTCAAAAATACAGCTAATTGATAGTCTGTCATGGGTACAAATTCTTCATGATCCTCTTTTTTTAACCAATCGCTCAATAAAGCACGTGTAACCTCATGATCGGCAAGTTCAAATATTTCCATCATTTTATCATCGCCATAGTCAAAGGTGTATCGCAATCGCTTTAATATATCATTATTTTCCATTTTTTCCTTTAAGAGTATATCTCGTCTGTTTATATTTTAAAATCTAAATTACCCAATCTAAGTCCAGCCCAACCCACCTGATGAATTACTACAGGCTTATTACTCCTATTTTTTGTTAGAAATGGTTTATCCATAAATGTGTGGGTGTGTCCCCCTAGAATTAAATCAATATGCTCGCTTTGGGCCGCTAATTTACAATCATCTATTTTGGCT
>JAURQA010000187.1 GCA_030836345.1 Bacteroidota bacterium | reverse complement strand
TATATTTAAATCTTTCAATTGATCCGCATTTAAAGGAGCCGGCGCATCAATCATAACATCACGGCCTGAGTTGTTTTTAGGGAAAGCTATATAATCTCTAATACTACTGGTTCCTCCAATCAAACTGCACAACCTATCAAAACCTAGAGCAATTCCACCATGCGGAGGAGCCCCATACTCAAATGCCTGCATTAAAAACCCAAACTGAGCTTGGGCATCTTCCTCGGAAAAACCCAATAAACCAAACATTTTTGATTGTAAATCCTTATCAAATATTCGAATACTACCGCCCCCAACTTCCACTCCATTAATAACCATATCATAGGCATTTGCTCTCACCTCACCAGGGGCTGATTCCATTTTATCTAAATCCTGTTCTAATGGAGCCGTAAATGGATGATGCATGGCATGGTACCTTTGACTGTCTAAGTCATACTCCAATAAAGGAAAATCTAATACCCAAAGTGCTTTATATTCATCTGGATTTCTTAAACCTCTTTGCTCTCCAATATGTAAGCGCAATTCTGACATTTGACTTTGAGTAGTGGCTTTATCTCCCGAAAGAACAAAGATGATGTCATTTGCCTCCGCTCCGCAAACAGAAGCCCATTGGCCTAGAGCAACCTGATCATAGAATTTATCTACCGAACTTTTAAAACTTCCGTCCTCGTTGCATCTGCAATAAATTAACCCTTTGGCTCCTACTTGCTGTGATTTCACAAAGTCTGTAAGTTTATCAATTTCTTTTCGCGTGTATGAGTTTCCATCTTTAACATTAATGGCTATAACAGATTCTGCTAAATCAAATATTCCAAAACCTTTTCCTTGAGCCTCTTCCGTAATATAATTAAAGGACATCCCAAAACGTGTATCAGGCTTATCGCTGCCATACAAATTCATTGCGTCAGCATAGGTCATGCGATCAAATGCAGGCATATCCAACCCCTTCGCTTCTTTCAAAATATACTTAGCCATGCCCTCAAAGATGGCAAGAATATCTTCTCGCTCCACAAAGCTCATTTCACAGTCTATTTGAGTGAACTCAGGTTGTCTATCTGCACGTAAATCTTCATCTCTAAAACACTTTACTATTTGAAAATACTTATCCATTCCTCCCACCATCAGCAACTGTTTAAAAGTTTGCGGACTCTGAGGTAATGCATACCATTCATTTTCGTTTAAACGGCTAGGCACAACAAAATCTCTGGCTCCTTCTGGTGTGCTTTTTATTAAAACTGGAGTTTCTACTTCTATAAAAGCTTCATTGCTCAAATAATTTCGAACCAGTTGAGCCACTTTATGCCTTAATATTAATTTTTCCTTCACCGAATCTCTTCTAATATCCAGATACCGGTATTGCATTCGTAAATCTTCACCCCCATCCGTATCGTTTTCAATCGTAAATGGAGGGAGTTTAGATGCATTTAAGATTTCAATGGCTTCTACGCGTATTTCAACTTCTCCACTGGGTATTTTATCATTTTTGCTTTCTCTCTCAATAACTTCTCCCTGAACGGATAGGACAAACTCGCGACCCAACGATCGGGCAGTCTTAAGCGAAGCCTCATCAGAAACTTCCTCATTTAAAACCAATTGAGTAATCCCATATCGATCCCTTAAATCAATCCAAAGAACAAACCCTTTGTCTCTAACTTTGGATACCCATCCACATAAGTTTACCTTCTGACCGATATGTGCAGCTCTTAATTCACCACAATGATGCGTACGTAACATGGGTGCAAAGATACTTTTAATTGCAAGGCTTTCAAGGGCCTTTTGCCAAGATTTTCAATCGCTCACCACTCAATATTGAACCTTATATTGTATTATCTTTGCAACACAGCTTATAAAAGATTCGTGTTTCCATAGAGTATGCTTTTGCCTTCTCGTGGCGCACAATGGCAATGCAACGAACCGTTACACTCGATATTCAATCCACTTAAGATCCCATCATTCAAAAATGACTTTTATTTACTTTTTAGAGCTCTTTGGAACATTCGTCTTTGCCATTAGCGGCATTTTAACAGCTACCTCAAAAAAATTTGATTTGATAGGCGCCATTATCATTGGCATCGTGACAAGCATGGGTGGCGGCACCCTAAGAGATCTACTTATTGGATCCACACCAGTAGGTTGGATGCTCGACCCAAACTACATATATACTGTAGGAGTAGCACTTTTCATTTGCTTCTTCTTCAGCAAATATTTCAAACACCTAAGAAAGAGTTTTTTTCTATTTGACACAATAGGAATAGCTCTTTTTACAGTACTGGGCATGCAAAAAACACTGGATGCCGGTTTATCGCCAACTATGGCCATTATGATGGGTATTGTTTCTGCCGTTTTTGGAGGGGTCATAAGAGACGTGCTGACCAATCGTATCCCACTTATTTTTAGAAAAGAAATATATGCCACGGCATGCCTAGCAGGAGCGCTAACATATTATTTGATGTTACAGTTTTCGCAATTTGACAATTTTAATCTTGCCGTTTCCATGCTTGTTGTTATGACTATTCGCATAGTTTCCGTAAAAAAGAGCATTACCCTTCCCTTTCAACCAAAAATATAAGGTCTAGTATCCGCTCCTCCTTTAAGGTAAGACCAATCCGACAAAACCTATAATTATAGCTTAGGCCTGGACTTCAATCATTGTTAAAGGATGACATTATCTATTCTTAAACTTTCGTATTACTTTCGTTGCATACATTAGTTATGTCAAACGGAATTTTAAAAGGTAAAAAAGGGATTGTATTTGGAGCTTTAAACGATGCCTCTATTGCGTGGAAAGTTGCTCAGCGCTGCGTAGAAGAAGGAGCTGAGATTATTCTAACCAATGCTCCTGTAGCAAAAAAGATAGGTCAAACAGAAGTCCTTGCAAAAGAAATAAACACTGAAGTGATTTATTGCGACGTTACCAAGATGGAAGATCTCGAAAATTTAGTAAGCCAAAGTTTGGAAAAACTCGGCGGAAAATTTGATTTTGTATTGCATAGTGTAGGAATGAGCCTAAATGTTCGAAAGAAAAAGCCCTATACTGATTTAAACTACGATTGGATGCATACATCCTTAGATATCAGCGCAATGAGTTTTCACCGTTTAATGCAAGTTCTTTGGAAGCAGGATGCTGTTAAAGATTGGGGAAGCATCATGGCTTTGTCCTATATAGCAGCGCAAAGAACCTTTCCAGACTATAGTGAAATGGCAGAAGCCAAAAGTATGTTAGAGAGCATTGCAAGAAGCTTTGGTTATCACTACGGGAAAGCCAAAAAGGTGCGTGTAAATACCATTAGCCAAAGTCCTACCATGACTACCGCAGGCAGTGGTGTAGGAGGATTTGATGCCTTTTATAACTATGCCAATAAAATGAGTCCATTAGGCAATGCCAGTGCAGATGCATGCGCCGATTACGTAAT
>JAURQA010000015.1 GCA_030836345.1 Bacteroidota bacterium | reverse complement strand
GTTTTTTCATATTTTAAATAACAATAAATTTACACCTTTGTTTGCATTACCAAGGCAGGGCTTAGATAAAACTTATCCATAAGCTTCTTTGCATTTTGTATATTATTAAATTCAGAGATATCGAGTTTTTGGCGGTGAATTACATCATCCTCTGTAAATTCTTGGTTCCATAAGCGCTTCATTTCTGTTTGCACGTTGCTAGCATCAACAACTTGGCAATATTCTTCCAGACCGGAATTTACCACCATCAAATCATTTACTAAACAGAACCTCCCTCTGTAGAGTGCATTTAGCATCTTTAGTTTAATGCCTGTATTTTGGAATGTATACAATACATTTATATGAGCATGTTCTATGAGCCGGAGAACTTCTTGAGCGGCGATGTTAAATGCTAATTTGACGTTAGAATATTTTTTGGCGGCGGCTTTTAATGCTGCTGATGGATTATTTCCAGCAATAATGCATGGAATTTCTAATTTTGAAAAAACATGTTCTACCAAATAAATAGCTGCTCTATTGTTTTCTCCAACCGATAAGTTACCATGATATAATGCGTACTCTCCTCTTCCGGCCTTACTAACTACATGATCATTGCTATGAAAAGCGGGCAGGTAAAACACATTTCTAAAGTTGTCTTTGAAATAGTTCGTTTCGTTTGGACTTATAGTGGCAATACCATCACTTGCATGAAGAACACTCTCGTACTTTTCTAGGCGATCAGCCTCCACTGTGTAAAAATACTTCTTAAAGAAAGAGGATTCTGCATGTTCCAAACCTCTGTAATAGAGATGCTCTACATTATGCATACGCACCAATTTTTGTCGTTTTTCTAAATCTGGATGCAGTAAAAAATAAGTGCTGTGTAATCCTTCAAAAAAAATGGGCCAGTCGTTCTGTATTAAATTCTTAAGTAATTCCGCATCATTTCTTGTTGCTACAATGTATGGAAGTTCTCCAATAAATGGGTTTTTGAACCTTCTACGCTTGTAATAATATACCTGTTCACAATACTTATCCAATTCTGGATGAGGTTCTTTGCCTCCGTATATAAAACAGTGCAAAACTATCTTTACATCTAAACGAGCCAAGGCTTTTATCCTATAAAAGATATCGATAACCCCTCCATAATTGGCCGGGAAAGGCACATCAAATGCCACAATATGCAAGCCCTGTTTATTCACTCAAATGCTGTTTATAAAGGTTTTTCAAGATTCTCTCCTCGGTGCCCCAATTAAAAACTTCTCGTGCTTTGGCGCAATTATCTCTAAGCTCAAGATACTTTTCATCATGTTCTAAAAGATAGTTTACATTAGTCACAATATCTTCTACACTACTTTTAGTAATAACCCCTATTTCAAATTGTTTATTTATTGCAACATACTCTGGAAAAGGATTTATAAGCGAGGGTAATTTGGCATGCATGTAATCAAAAAGCTTATTATTTAGGGACAGGTAATAACTTAACCCCCTATTTTCACTCACATTTAACCCCAGCCAAGCCTCTTGGGTAAGCTTTGGTAATTCGGCGGGTTTTACAAAGCCCAGAAAATCTACTTTGTTTTCTAACCCATTATCTTTAACCAGTTCCCTAAGCTTTTGGCTTAAATCTCCCTCACCAGCTATTTTCAGCTTAATCGGGATTCTTTTCATGGCCAAAATGGCATGTTCCAGACCTCTGCCCGCATTTAAAGCTCCTTGATATAGAATGAATTTTTCTGAGATTGACGTATTTGGGATTTTTGATTTGAGAATAGGAACATTTCTTACTACACCTAATGTATTCCCATAAAGGCTTTTGAAATGTTCACCCAGCTCTTCGCCTACAGTATAGGAAAACAGAGCATACTGAAATGCCTTTTTTTCTACCCACAACCAGAATTTTTGAATCCATTTTCGATCTTTAACTTCCGGAGTATGAGCAAAAATCTCATGGGCGTCAAAAATAAAGGGCAGACGTTTAACCCCTGCGCAAAATATTCCGGCTAAAGCAGTGTCACAATCGATGGCACAAATGGCTCTGTGTCTCGTAAACAAGAGATAAATACATAATCTCAGGTTTAATTCTAAATAAAATAGTTTGCCTTTACTAAAAATCAATCGAAATCTCTTTTGCTGGAAGGGTTGAGTTTGAAGGAGGGGCGAGTTCCTTTTTTTTCTTCCAATTAAAGTACATTGATATCCTGCATTTTGCAAGGAGCTGCAAATACGAATCATTCTTTGATCGTATACCAAATCATTTGAAACAGTAAAAGCTATTCGTTTTTCCATTTCATCTTTCCTTCTTTGCTTATACTAATGTACTTATGATCAATCATCCAGCGCAATTCCCTTTGATAGAGGTCAAAGCTACGTTTAGGAACCTTATTTAAAAACTCTTGTGGTGTATATTTTTTCTCCCTGACTTCCTTCTCTATGACTCTTCTTGTTTCACCCGTACTCTGAGAGCTGCTTTTCTGTTTATTGCTGCAGTAATCGCAATTGCCACAGTCTTTAGATGCTTCATCTAAGAAGTACTTCATCCAGAATTTATTTCTACATTGATTACCAGTAGAATAGCTAATCATTGAGTTAAACTTCTCTTTTTTATCTTGTTGAATCTTTATTAATCTATCGGCATCGAAGTTTGCATACACGGTTCGTTCCTCATGTAAGAAAAGGGTAGACTTCTCAGATTTTTCTTGAAAATCAAGAAATCCTAAGGACATCATTTTTTTTAATATCCTTTGAATATCACCCTCCGTTGAGTGGAGATATTTTGCCATTTTCGCTTCATTAATTTGAACATAGGAGTTAAATATTCCCGCAAAAGACCTCATTAAGAAATCTAAAAGTGGTTCAAATTCCTTGTGCTTTAATTTTAACTCGTATATGGATGCCGCATTTCCTATTATTCTAACCTTACTGGGACTCCAAGAGGAATCCTGAAATGTCCAAATATCTAAAATTTGAAGGGCTTTTATTCCGTTATAAATTCGGTTTGGAATAGCTTTGTAAGCATTTGCGAGCTCACTAATATTAAGTTTATATACTTGTTCCGATCCACCGCCGGGTGGAACAGATAAGTGATTTAGTACCGCATTATAGATACGCCCTAATTCAGGCCCATCGATATCATTCATGCTCAATCTTTCTTGAATGACTTTAAAATCATGCGCTTCATATAACAGAATACACCAAGACTCCTTGCCATCTCTGCCGGCTCTTCCTGCTTCTTGATAATAGCCCTCTGGGGTCAAACTTGGCTTCATATGAAGAACCAATCGTACATCTGGTTTATCTACACCCATTCCAAAGGCATTGGTACATACCATCATACGCACTTTGTTCTTCATCCACAAATTTTGCTTTGAACTGCGTTGCTTATTTGTTAAGCCTGCATGGTAAAAATCTGCAGATATTTGATGGGACTGGAGCAGTTCAGCTGCTATTTCTGCTTCCCTTCTACTATTCGTAAAAACAATACCTGAACCTTTTATTTGGTTGCAAATCTCAACCAGCTTTACATTCTTGTTTTCTGCGTTGATGCATCCATATTTTAAATTGGGCCGTGCAAAATCTCCTTGAAATATAAAGGGTTCTTGTAAGCCTAATTTATCAATAATATCCTCTTTTACTTTTGGGGTTGCTGTTGCGGTAAAAGCAACCATTTGCAGCGACTTATTTAAAAGCTCCTGAACTTCGGCAATGCGCAAATAAGGGGGTCTAAAATCGTACCCCCACTGCGATACACAATGAGCTTCATCAATCACAAGCATCGATATATTCAAATTGGGTAAGTACTCACGAAAGGAATCGCTAATTAACCGCTCTGGCGACACATACAGAAATTTATAATGCCCTTGCAGTGCGTTCTCCATGCTTAACAAAACCTCCTGCCAAGACATTCCACTATGTAGAGCCAAAGCTCGTATATCTCTAGCTGCAAGTTGCTCTACTTGATCTTGCATTAATGCAATTAAGGGCGATATTACCAGCGTTATACCTTCTTTAATCATTCCGGGAACCTGAAAACAAATGGATTTTCCTCCCCCGGTAGGTAGAAGAGTAAGGCCGTCTTTATTGGTTAAGATATTAGATATTATCTCCAACTGCCCGTCTCTAAAAGAGCTGTACCCCCAATATTGCTTAAGAATATTTAATGCTTGACTTGTTATAACGAGGCAAAGATAAGAAGGTTTAGGCCTATTGCACCTTATATATATGCGCTGAATTTGGGCTTAGTTTCAGTTGAAACGGAGCTTTCTGCGAGATAGTTGAAGAGTCTAAAGGTTGTGGTATCTTGGCTAAAAAGTTTAGTTGGCTTCCATCGAGCATGTTAATCAGAGTATCCTGATCTGATATCTGAGCCACAAAAGGGTTCAAGTCTATTATTTTACTTTTTGAATCCTGATTAAGAACAATCATAAACTTTGAGAAAGCATCCATTCTAAAATACACAAATGTGTTATCCCTGCTTCTGTAACTAACTGTTTTTCCATTAAAAATTGCAGGATTGTTTCTTCTCAAGTGAATCAAGTTCTTTAAATATTCAAACGCTTCTTT
>JAURQA010000186.1 GCA_030836345.1 Bacteroidota bacterium | reverse complement strand
TTTAAAAAGTTCTCCAACGGAGTAAGTGAAGAGATTATAGCAGCTGCTCCAGTAGCACAATAAAGATATAAGTAACAAGCCTCATGTATTGGGGCTTGTTTGAACTTAGTAATTTTAGATTTTAGCCTCCCTTGTACGAGAATTCGATATAATCGGAATTGTCATCTGTGGTTTCTAAAATATCTGTAATGTGTATTACATATAAATCAAATGATATATTCTTTTGCCGGGTCTTGATCAAATAATAATTGCCTTTTGCAATATTAGATATGGTTGGGGTTGCCAAAGATGAGAGCCTTAACCATTCATCTTCTAATGATTTTGTTTGGCTTGCTCCAGAAAAGAAGGCCGCATCCACTTGAATAAATTGGCTGGTTCCATGACCAGAACCCCAGGTTTTATTAAAAACTACTTGTGAATCTGTGTAGGAGCTTAAGTCTACTATATCTTTAACGCTCGAGAGGTCGGTAAAGCTCAAACGTTCTCCAGTATTTAAGTTATAAGCCACTCTAGTGGTATCAAATTTATTGTATATCCGTTGTCTGATGGTATCTATTTTAAAATCTCTTAGGATGGATCTTAGATTAATATTCACAGATATAGATGTAGATTTACCATTATCATCAATGGCTGAGATCACGTAGTGTAATGTATCTCCTACAAATCCTTCTAACTTTTGTGACGTTTCCCAAGTTGCAGTGTTTACACTTAAAACAGTTCTATCTACTTCTGCTGAGGCACCTCGGTTAGTAGAAAGAAATAAAGCGATACTTTTTAAGATATTGTGATTACTAGTTGCCGTAACTTTAAAAAGCACAATAGAATCTATGCTTCCCGCAGTATCCTTGCTAGTATATCCTGGTTCAACAAGAATTGTAAGGGTAGGGGCCAGCGCAGATTCCTGAGTCTTACAAGAGAAGAAAGCAATACTAGAAAGGAGGAGGAATAGGATTTGGTTTAATCTCATTAGTTGATAAGTTTCGTGCAAATATACTAAGTGATTTCTACCTGTTTTAAGAAGCATAAAAAAAGCCCATTGTTTTATAAAACAATGGGCTTTTTATTAAGGTTAGAGATTATCCTCCTTTGTAAGAGAATTCAATAAAATCAAGGTTATCACTTAAAGTCTCTTCAACAGCCGTTACTTTAATAATAAAAATATCAAAATCAACGTCAACTTGACCTGTTTTAACTAGTATATAGTCATCCGTTGCAATATCTTCAACAGTACTCGTGGAAGTAGCTGAAACTTTATCCCACTCATCTTCTAAGTCTGTTGTGGTTGCTGCATTTGTGAAAACAGTGGAAGTTACTTTCGCAAATTTTGAAGTACCGTGACCAGAGCCCCATGATTTATTAAACACAGCAGTTGCTGGTGTAAGGTCTAAAAGATCTTTATTTGCATCTAAGTCGTTAGAACTTTTTGCTGTTTCCGTATTTAGATCATAGGCTCCTGGCTCCATCCCTTGAATGTTATATACTTTCTGAGAAGAAACATTGTGCTCCAATACTCTAGTTGGGGCTTTTACTAAAAGAGTTATTGATTTGGCGTCTAATTGACCGTTATTATCCACAGCGGTAAACGTAAACGTTAAAAGATCCCCAGTACTTCCAGAGATGGGTTGTACCACTCTCCAAGTTACGGTTTTTTCTCCAACAATAGAATCTGCAATTACTCCAGCAGTTCCACCGTTAGTGCTCAATGTTAAGCTTACATTTTTAATTTTTTTGTCGTTGCTTAATGCTACAATTTCAAAGGTCACATCACTGCCAATAGGGGCATTTCCATCAGCACTTGTAAGACCAGCACCTGAATTAATAGTAATGGTTGGTTTTGGCGCAGAATCATCATCACCTCCACATGAGACCAAAAGGCCTAGTGCAGGAATTGCAAGTAAGAATAATAATTTTTTCATTTTTGTTAATTTTTTATTTAAGTGCAAATATAAGTGAAACTTGTTTTAGACAAATAACTTCTGCGCCACATTGTCATATAAGATTACAAAAACGATCCTGAGTAAGGACTAATTCTAATGTAAAGGTGACATTATCGTCCGAATTGGATGCATGGCACAATGATTGAAAAATATATGATATATGTTTAATTTCGGAAAAAAGCCTCAAAATATTGAAGAGGACGACTTCATTGATGAATTGGTTGGAGACTCAGGTGACTTTATGCCTTTGTTTAGCAAACAAGAAGAAGATGAAATAAATAAATCTAATTTGCCAAAAGAACTCCCTATCCTTGCAATTAAGAATACGGTACTTTTTCCTGGCGTTGTTTTACCCATAACGATTGGAAGGGATAAAAGCATACGACTCATTAAGGAGGCACTTTCTGGAAATAAAACCATTGGTGTAGTGGCTCAAAAAGATTCGCAAAATGAAGATCCAAAGCCGGAGGATATGTATACTGTTGGAACGGTAGCTAGTATTCTTCGGAAAGTTCAAATGCCTGATGGAGCCATTACGGTTATTATTCAAGGTAAGAAAAGAGTGCAAACCACGGAATACATAACGGTAGATCCATACTTGAAGGCGAAGGTTGATGAAATACCAACGAAGCAACCACCTAAATTAAAAAAGGATGAATTTGAGGCCACCATAGAGAGCCTGAGAGATATTTCTCAGCAAATTGTGGAACTCTCCCCAAACATTCCGTCTGAGGCCTCTGTGGCACTCAAGAATATTGATAGCCCTTCGTTTCTAATTCACTTTATATCTAGTAATTTAAATGTAGGAAGCAGCGAAAAACAGGGTATTTTAGAAACAACGGATCTCTTTGATAGAGCCTCTTTGGTTCTTGGATTTGTGAGCAAAGAATTGCAGAAGCTTCAATTGAAGTATCAAATTCAGAATAAAGTTAAAACAGATATAGACAATCAACAAAGAGAGTACTTTTTGCAGCAGCAGATGCGAGCCATTCAAGAAGAACTAGGTGGAGATAGTCCAGATCTAGAAATCATAAACCTAAGGAAGAAGGGAGCCAAGAAAAAATGGCCTGATGCAGCTTTAAAGCAGTTTAATAAGGAATTGGATCGTTTGAAGCGAATTAACCCCGCAGCCCCAGACTACAGTGTGGGACTCAATTATGTTCAATTAATGTTGGATCTTCCTTGGAGTGAATACTCAAAAGATAATTTTGACCTTTCTAGGGCTCAAAAGATCCTGGATCATGATCATTATGGACTCGAAAAAATAAAGAAGCGGATTCTTGAATATTTGGCTGTTCTCAAATTAAAAGGAGATATGAAAAGCCCCATTATTTGCTTGTATGGACCCCCAGGAGTGGGTAAAACCAGTTTAGGAAAGAGTATTGCCAATAGTTTGGGTCGTAAGTACATTCGCATGAGTCTTGGTGGAATGCGCGATGAAAGCGAGATACGTGGGCACCGACGAACATATATTGGTGCTATGCCTGGTCGTATCATTCAAAACCTAAAAAAGGTGGGTACGAGTAATCCAGTTTTTGTCTTGGATGAAATTGATAAACTAGGCGCTGATTTTAGAGGTGATCCGAGCAGTGCTCTCTTGGAAGTATTAGACCCGGAACAAAATTCTACCTTTTACGATAATTATCTTGAAATGGATTACGACTTGAGCAAGGTGCTTTTTATGGCTACTTCAAATTCATTACAAACTATTCAACCTGCTCTTTTGGATCGAATGGAAATTATTGAAATTACCGGGTATAGCTTAGAAGAAAAATTAGAAATTGCAAAGAAGTACTTAATGCCTAAGCAGCGCAAAGCACATGGTTTAAAAGCAGCTCAGTTTAAATTAAGTGATGCTGCTATTGAGCAAATTATTTTTGAATATACCAGAGAAAGTGGAGTGCGTGGTTTGGATAAAAAAATTGCATCAGTTGCACGATATGCGGCTACAAGAATTGCAATGGAAGAAGCCAAAACAGTGAAAGTGGGCTTAGATAAGTTGGAATCTATCTTAGGCGTGGATAAGCTGGAGGCGGAGAACTATGAAAATAATGATACCGCTGGCGTTGCGGTTGGTTTGGCCTGGAGCCCGATGGGTGGAAGCGTATTGTACGTAGAGAGTCAACTGAGCAAAGGAAAGGGCCAATTTAAGGTAACTGGACAATTGGGAGATGTGATGAAAGAAAGCGTAAGTCTGGCTCATAGTTTTATGAAGTCGCATGCAACTTACCTAAACATTAATCCACGGGTATTTGATTTTTGGGATGTTCATGTTCATTTCCCTGCAGGTTCTATTCCGAAAGATGGCCCAAGTGCTGGGATAACCATTTTATCTGCATTAGCTAGTTTATACACTCAGCGTAAAATTAAATCTAAAGTAGCCTTTACTGGAGAAATCACATTGCGAGGGAAAGTGTTACCTGTAGGTGGTATTAAGGAAAAGATTCTTGCCGCTAAAAGAGCGGGTATTGAAACCATAGTAATGTGTAAATCCAATCAAAAAGATGTGGAGGATATTAAACCAGAATATATTGAAGGCTTGGGTTTTTATTATGTGGAGAATATGCTGGATGTGTTGGACTTTGCCTTAATGGACGAAAGCGTGGACCATCCAATTGATATTACAAAACCCATGCTTGATTATGATAAAGAAACTGCCAAGAAGAATAAATAAGTATATTTAATGCCTTCTATTTTTAAGAAAAGAAGCAATTTCTAAAAAGGGAAGCATCTTATCGTCTCCCAAATTTAATGAAGTAAGAATCTCCAAGCTCTTTTGATAATACTTATCTTGTTCGGCAAGGAGTTCCTCATCTAGTCTTAATTGCTTGAAATATTCGCGAGCTTCTTTTACCCGAATGGCAGGGTCTTCTATCGTATAAATATCATCTATGGTATTTTCCTTTTCCCTAGCTTTAAGATACAACCACATTTTTTTCTTAGAAATAATGTCACCTCCCTCAGTTTTACCTGTTTCTGCTTTTGAACCAAAGGTGTCTAACCAATCGTCTTGCATTTGGAATGCCATACCCATTTGTTCTGCAAATGCATACATTTTATGACTAGTTTCACTGTCTGCTCCAGCATTAGCCGCTCCTACATAGCATGAACAACCTAAAAGAACTGCGGTCTTGAGGCGTATCATTTCTAAATAGTCCAGCATGGTTACATCGCTGGATTCCTCAAAGTTCATATCCATTTGTTGCCCATTGGATACTTCTTGAGCGGTTTTAAGAAAAACGCTCAAAACATCTGGACGGCATCCTTCGAACATTTGAAATGCCAGAATAAGCATATTGTCCCCGGCCAAAATTGCGGTGGGTAAGCCATTTCTTATGTGGACGGTTTGCTTTCCTCTTCGGCTTTCTGCCTCATCCATAATATCATCATGCACGAGGGTGAAGTTATGAAATGTTTCAATGGCATGGGCCAGTCTCAGTGTATCATTTACAGGGGCATCAAAGGCTAATCCAGCGGCCATAGACAATACAGGTCTGACGCGTTTGCCTCCCAGATTCATGATGTAATTAATGGGTTCGTATAGGTTCTCTGGTTCGCCTATAAAGGAGTGTGCTTGTAAATAAGCTAAGTATTTTTTTTGGAGTAATTCTAATTTCATAATTGGCAATTAAGAAACATAAACAAAATCAATTTGCCTGAGGTTTTTATTGGCACGTTTTACTTTAATTGTGATTGGGTCACCCATGCTAAAAAAACGCTTGGTTCGTCTTCCTATGACTTTTTTTTCTTTTTCCATGTATACGAATGCATCGCCTTTCATATCGCTCAAGCGAATCATTCCTTCACAGTAGTTTTCAATAATTTCAGCATAAATCCCCCATTCAGTAAGGCCGGAGACTTTTGCTTCAAAGGTTTGTCCAACGTATTGTTCCATGTACTCTGCCATTTTATATTTGGTAGAGGCGCGTTCTGCATCACTGGCTTTTTGTTCCATGTTAGAGCTGTGTTCAGCCATTTGTTCGATCATATTCTCACTTAATCGCCCTTTTTTACCATTTAAATAGTCAAAGAGTAATCGATGCACCAATAAATCGGGATACCGCCGAATGGGACTGGTAAAATGAGTATAGTATTTAAAAGCCAAGCCAAAATGTTCACTTTTTTTACCGGTATATATTGCCTTAGCCATGGACCGAATCGCCGCCATTTGCAGCATACTGGCTTCTGGTTTTCCCTCCGTATCGAGCATGAGCTTATTTATGCTCTTGCGAATGCTCTCTTCTGAACTGGTATCAATTTTATATCCCCAGAGGTTGACGTATTTTGCCAGTTCCAGTAGTTTCTCTGGGGGAGGAAAATCGTGGGTTCTATAAATAAAGGGAAGTTCGGGTTTTTGCTTGGTTTTAATAAATTGGGCTACTTTTTTGTTGGCCAAGAGCATAAACTCTTCCACCAATTTATGGGCATCAAATCGGTCTTTTTTAATGACTCTCAAGGGAACCCCTTTCGTGTCTAATTCAAATCGTATTTCTGAGGACTCAAAAGCAATGGCGCCATTCTTAAATCGTTTTCCTTTTAATTTCTTGGCTAAATCATTACAGATATTCACTTCTTTTTGATAGTCACCTTCCTTTGACTCAATGCGTTCTTGCGCTTCTTCGTATGTATACCTCCGTTGGCTATGAATGACGGTTTTACCAAACCATTCACTCAGAACATTTGCCTCCTCATCCATCTCAAACAGGGCGGTAAAAGCCAAGCGATCCTCGTTTG
>JAURQA010000185.1 GCA_030836345.1 Bacteroidota bacterium | reverse complement strand
GTATAATGATGGAATTCTGGTTATGGCTTGGGAAACCCTTGCGGCTATTGCAATGGTCGTAACTGCAGTTTTACTCTTACCTCGCTATCTCAAAGGAGGATTAACCACTATTCCACAATTTTTGGAACGCCGCTATGATACAATGACCAAGTCCATAACTTCGGGCTTGTTTTTAAGTGGTTATGTGGTTGTATTGTTGCCCATTGTACTATACTCAGGTGCAATTGCGCTAATTGGGATGTTTGATTTAAACAACCTGTTCCAAATGGACGAAAGTCAAACACTGGTATTGACCGTTTGTTCGATCGGAATTATTGGTTCCATATACGCTATTTTCGGAGGTCTTAAAGCGGTAGCCGTTTCAGATACCGTAAATGCCATTGGACTTCTAATTGGGGGATTAATGATCCCTGTTTTTGGATTGCTTTATATAGGTGACGGAAGTATAGGAGCTGGTATTGAAGCCATTTATGCCAACGATCCGAGTAAATTTAAAGCCATGGGAGCATCGGATTCCGCAATTCCATTCAGTACTTTATTTACGGGTATGGTATTAGTTCAGCTCTTCTACTGGGGGACCAACCAAGCGATTATTCAACGTGCATTAGGAGCAAAAAATTTAGTAGAAGGACAAAAAGGACTCATTTTGGCTGCCTTTATCAAAATATTAGGACCGCTGATCGTAGTATTACCCGGACTTATCGCTTATTATATTTTTGGGGATACCTTAGATGCAAGTCAAGCTGATTTATCCTATGGATTGCTGGTAAACAAAGTATTGCCGCCTGTTTTGCTTGGCTTTTTTGCTGCGGTTTTATTCGGTGCTATTTTAAGTTCATTTAACTCTGCCCTTAACAGTTCGGTTACACTTTTTGGACTCGATATTTATAAACAGTACATCAACAAAGAAGCCTCGGAAAAACAAGTTGTGCGAGCTGGAAAAGGTTTCGGTATAGGTTTGGCTATTTTGTCTATGGTCATAGCTCCTTCCATTGCTAATGCCCCTGAGGGTCTTTTTGGATATTTACAGGAAATTAACGGATGTTATACCATCCCTATCTTAACCATTATTTTAGTAGGGTATCTAACTAAATATGTCCCTGCAATAGCAGCCAAAGTAGCCATGGGCGTGGGTGTTGTTATGTATTCTTTTAGTCAGTTTTTTCTCAAAGATTACGTATTAAGTAATGGTGGAGAATACCCTCATTATTTGCACATCATGGCAATAATTTTCTTGTTCAACATCTTATTAATGCTATTCATTGGAAAATTACAGCCTAGAGCTGAAGCCTATGAACAACGCTATACTGAACAAGTGGATATTACTCCATGGAAACCAGTAAAACTAATGGGGATCCTTATTACCGTAATTGTAATCAGCACCTATTTTATTTTCTCTTAAGAAGATTGGTAGAGTTTTTCTCGAAGTTCTTTAATTTTTGGATCCGTCATGTATTCGTCAAAAGTCATGTGACGATCAATCATCCCCTTGGGTGTCAATTCAATTATTCTGTTCCCTAAAGTCTGGGCAAAGGCATGATCACTGGTACTGCATAGAATCGTACCCTTAAAGTTCTTTAACGAATTATTAAATGCAGTAATTGACTCCAAATCTAAATGGTTTGTAGGTTCGTTGAGCACCAAAACATTTGCACGCTCCATCATCATCTTTGAAAGCATACAGCGAACTTTTTCACCACCGGAAAGTACATTTGACATTTTTAAGGCTTCTTCCCCGCTAAATAACATTTTCCCTAAAAAACCTCGAATAAATACTTCTTCCCGTTCTTCTTCAGTTTTTGCGTATTGACGTAACCAATCTACCAGCGAAACAGGAGATTCAAAATAGGCATCATGATCCACAGGCAAATACGCTTGATTTGTCGTTATACCCCAAGAAATGTTTCCACTGGTTGCCTTAGCCTCCCCCATGAGAATGTCATAAAAAGCTTCAATAGCTCGAGTGTCTTTAGAATGAACAATTACTTTATCTCCTTTGGCAAGATTCAAATTGACATCCTTAAAAAGAGGAGTCCCCTCCGCAAGAAGAGTTAGTTGTTCGATATTCAAAATTTGATCCCCAGCCTCTCTTTCTTGATCAAAGATCAAGGCGGGATAGCGTCTGCTTGAAGGTTTGATTTCCTCTAAATCCAGCTTATCGATCATTTTTTTACGTGAAGTGGCTTGTTTGGATTTAGCCACATTGGCAGAAAAGCGAGCTATAAACTCTTGCAATTCCTTTTTCTTTTCTTCAGCCTTTTTATTTTGTTGAGTTCTTTGTCTCAATGCCAATTGACTCGATTCGTACCAAAAGGTGTAATTTCCAGAAAAGTGATTTATTTTACCATAATCGATATCTGAAATATGGGTACAAACGGCATCCAGAAAATGTCGATCATGAGAAACTACGATTACGGTATTGTCATAATTAGCCAAAAAGTTTTCCAACCACATGATGGTATCGTAATCCAAGTCGTTTGTAGGCTCATCCATAATAAGCACATCCGGATTGCCAAAT
>JAURQA010000184.1 GCA_030836345.1 Bacteroidota bacterium | reverse complement strand
TGTTTTGCAAGTTGTTGTGAGTAAAGTAATAATGGTTAGCCATGCCATTTTCTATAGCTGTAATTTCATCCTTACTTAGAGTAGAAAACCCAGCAGAATCTTTTTTTAGACCTTTTGAAGACATGTATCGATATAGCCTTTGTGCAATTGGGTTATCGATGCCTTTTTCATTTTTAAATGGAAGTGAACTTGCTTTTTCCCACTCTTTTTGAATTTCACTTCTTGCAATATACCTTCTAGTGTACACTCCGTTTTCCAATCTTTGGTCTGAACCTTCATGGCCGTATACTTCTCCATTTATAGTCTGTGAGGGACTCATGTCTTCCTGATCGTAATTGAGAGTGACGGTGCTGTTGAACGCCTTATAAATTTCGATTACTTGATAGCTCAGGAAAACTCCTACTGCAATGCAGAATGCAAAATACAATCGAATAAAACGTGACTTTTTAAAGATTGATTTTCTTTTAATAACCGAAAGGATAAAAATGACTACTGCTAAAATTATTAGTCCTGTAAACAATTGAAATAAGACAAGACATATTGCAAACCAGATTGCTAGAAGAAGGTTAAAGACTTTATTCGAAAAGGGATTATACCAAAGCGATAAAATAGCTGCAAATGCCAAGTTTAAACCGTAGCGGATGTGCGAAATGTAAATGGATAACTCTCTTTTATCGTGAACCTCCGCACCCCATAAATCGAAGTATTTGCCTAAACTTGCGATGGTTAAGATAAAAAGCGTTATTGCATAAACTCCTAAAAGCAATTTCCACTCAACAAGTCTTAACTTTTTTGTGCTTCCTATAATAATTGGAAAAGCAAGTAAAGGAAGCTTAGTCGTTATGTCTTTAGAGGCGTATTTAAAATCGGAAGTCCATAATAAGCCGACAACATGAATGAGAAATAGGCCAAGAACAATCCAGATAAGTGGGGTCGTTTTTAGTTTGGCTAGTTTGCGTTTAAAATCAAACTCAATAATCCAATTGCCAATGATAATAAATTGACCGATGCTCATGAGAATATTGGACCACCCCAAGCCACAAAGAATAGTAGCTAAACCAAGTAAATACAAATGCCTGTGGTTTAGCCACATTGCAATTGGATGACCTGGTTTTAAGAAAATGTTTAGTAAGCCCAAGTGATGCTATTTGTTCGGAACAAACGTACCGGCAAGGATTTCATTGTATTGCTTCTTGTTTTTTAATAATTGCAATGCTTCCCTAACATCTGGATCACTGTTTAGCGACTGTTCAATTCTTCCATCCTGAAAATAATACCTTGAAATAATTTCATTTTCCAAAATCATTTTTATCTCCGATTTAAATTTTATTAAATCGTTTTCTTTTTTGGGAGTTAGCTTTTCCAACAAAGCTTCGTATTCACCTACAGCACTTTCAAAATATTTTTCGTTTTGTGCCACCTCTTTTAACTTTTTTAGAACCTCCTCGCTTTGTGTAGAATAGTTGTACTGTTTATCACTTAAATATGCTATGAACTCATCATATTCCTTGTCACTTAACTGAAAATCCTTGGCTGGAGCAATTTTTGGATGATTTAAATAATACTGAGTAGCGTAGTTAAAGATGTTGTAACTGCGCATTAAAGTGGCAGTGATGATGCTCATGCTTTCTTCTTCGGTAAAAATGTCCGGCTTAATTCCTTTTCCATCTTTAACCGGTCGTTTGTTCAACACAGTTTTAAATGAATTAATCAACGAGTCAGGTACTGTTTGTGCTTTCCCTAATTCATCTTTGGTAGAGTAGTCAATTCTCTGAATACACCTCCCACTAGGAATGTAATACTTTGCAACCGTAACCTTTAGTTGTGCATTATAACTTAACGGTCTGGTTTGCTGTACTAGTCCTTTGCCAAAGGTTTGGCGGCCTATTACAACGGCTCGATCATAGTCTTGTAGTGTTCCTGAAACAATTTCTGAGGCAGATGCTGAACCCGCATCCACTAAAATTGCAATTGGAATTTTTATGTCCAACGGCTCTTTTCTAGTAAGGTATGTAGCATCCCATTTTTTTAGTTTACCTCTTGTTTCTACAACTTTTTGCCCTTTGGGAATAAAAATATTGACGATGTCAACCGCTTCAATTAGAAGTCCTCCACCATTTCCTCTCAAATCGAACACCAATTCCTTCATGCCTTTCTCTTTTAATTCATCGAAGGCTGCAATAAATTCTTTCGAAGCAGTTTGGGTGAAGCTAGATAGTTTAATGTATCCAACCTCTTCGTCTAACATCTTAAAGTAGGGAACGTCATTGATTTTTATTGTTTCTCGAACAATTTCTTTCACCATTGGCTCAGCAACATTTGGTCGTTTAATGGTTACATTTAATGAGCTTCCGGACTGGCCTCTTAGAAGTTTAGAAATATCACCCGAATTTTTACCTTCTACTTCATTTTTATCTACTTTTAAAATAACATCTCCCGCTTTTAACCCTGCTTTGAAAGCCGGAAACCCTTCATATGGTTCTGATACAATTATCTCATTGCTGTCTTTGTGGATCAAAGCTCCGATTCCTCCATATTGGCCTGTTGTCATGAACCGATAGTCTTCAATAGCGGATTCGGGAATGTAGTTTGTATAAGGGTCTAGCGATTGAAGCATTGCATCTATACCTGTCTTCATTAACTCTCCAGGCTTGGTATCGTCAACATAATAAGTGTTTAGCTCTTTGAGCAAAGTGCTAAAAATGTCAAGGTTTTTTGAAAGCTCAAAATAATTATCAGCAAAACCATAGGATAGGAATGCTGAAATTGAGATGCTTATCGCAATAATAATTTTTTTCGTCTTTTTCATTTATTTCTTTTTTGGAACGGGGTCAATTCCGCTGCCTCCCCATGGATGACAAGATAAAATTCTTTTGAGCGCTAGCCAAAAACCTTTAAAAGGCCCGTGAACTTGAATGGCTTCTATGCTATATTCTGAACAAGTTGGCATGTACCTGCAATTAGCTCCTAGAAGAGGAGACAGTGCAACTTGGTAGATTTTTACCAATAAAATCAAAAATTTACTGAGAATCTTCTGCATATATCGCCTGCAACCGTTGTAAAGTTAAGATTATTTTCTGCTCAAT
>JAURQA010000183.1 GCA_030836345.1 Bacteroidota bacterium | reverse complement strand
TATCATAATGCATGAAGGTGTAACTTTTTTGCCCCCCAAAAAAAAGCATGGGCAACCCCTTTAAAATGGGCAATCCCAATTCAAGGGGTTTAAAATCTTTTTGAAGCTCGGGGACCTCTTTCAGCAGGTTCCACAAAAAAATACGAAACTTGGTGGGTTCACGCTCAAGCAAATCAATATACTCGGCCATATTCATGGTGGCATGTGGCTCATTAAACCCATCCTTATGGTCTACCGGGCGGTCGTCGTACAAGGGCACTGTTTTCTGACCTGCTACTTTGCGAATATGATCAAAATTCCATAGGGTATAAGCCGGCCAATCAGCAATCGCATCAGCAATAATTACAGGCTTTTGGGGCTTATAATAATCATTGATAAATTGCTCTTTGGTCAGATTTGAAACCCAATCAATTTGCTGTAACTTCATCAAGGAACCAGTTTATAAATTAACTCGAGTAAAACAACACCCTTAGGCATGGGGACCAAATTGGTCTCACTGTACTCCGCTCCGAAAATATTTTCGGCGGCTAATCTTAGTGTGTAACTCGGCCTGTGATACAGCACAGAGAAGTCTGCAACATTGAAGGCATCCTGCCCTTCACGTTTACCGTATTTATAGACCAATGTCGTTTCCCACTTTTCAGACCACTGGCCACGCCACTGACCTACGGCGCGGTGCTTGAATGAATTTATGGAGTAACGGGACAATTCCCCAGGGGCTACGGATAGATCGTCCTGGATTTGGGTAAAACCCAATTGAACATTATGCCGTGTTTTTTGCCAATCCAAGGCATATTGAAGATTCGCTTCCCAGCCTTGTGTCAACAAGCCACGGACGTTTGCTGCTTGCCAAAGATCATCTGGGTTATTCTTTACATAATCGATCAAATTATCGGCATCACGGCGAAACCATGCCGCATTAATTCGCAGGGGCCCTTCTTTAAGACGAATTCCTATTTCGTAGGCCAAGGCCTTCTCTGGTTCTAAGTCCGCATCGCCTAGAGTACTCGGGTCACTGTAAAATAAATCCGTATAAGTGGGGATACGGTAAGTATAGCCCATATTCCCGTAGATTCTCATCTCACGACTTAGCGCATACCCTAAATCTAAACCAGGATAAGCAAAACTGCCGAAGTCAGAAAAGGAGGTCACTGCCACACCCGGGATTACATCTAATTTATTGTTAAAAAATCGCATGCGATGTTCTAAAAATAAAGTGCTCGCATCTAGAACACCAACCACTCGATACGACTTTCCCTGTTCTGCTTTACTCAATAAAACTTTATCCTTTTTTGGAAGATTACCCTTATTGTCTGGAATAGGATCCCCATGCGGGTCAAATTTTGGATTCCCTAAATAATCGGATAATTTATCTGCCAGATCATCGGATTTAATATGCTCTAATTGTTCGGCAATATCATGAACCTTATCCCATGTATATCCCAGTTTTTCACATAAAAAAACTTCCCATAATCTATGCTTACGGATAATACCTAATGCTGCAGAGTTACCGGTTGAACTTAAATCGGCCCCTGATTTTTTATCGTAGTTAACCAGTTCTTTCGCACTTAATTTCTTAAGCATATCTACAACAGATGCCGGACTGTTCCCCATATATATTGCTATGTTTTTTACGCTTACCTTTTCCTCACCATCCCGCTTTAGAGCATAGATTGCTTTTAAATAATTCTCTTCGCTTAGAGTCCTCACAATGCAAATATACGGGTCTATTCTAAAAGTAAAATTAGTCTAGGCTAATTTTATTGTTAATCTACACTTATCAATCTATATTTGCATCTTGTTTAGAACTATTTTCTTATATCTGCTATTCTTTCCCATCATTCTAATGGGCCAAACCAACGTAAAAGGGAGTTTAAGTTATTTTGGCAAACCCTATGCCAACGCTTCTGTTTTTTTGGATAAAACAATTAAACAAACAAACTCAGACGGGTTCTATTTATTTACAGATATAACCAAAGGAAATCATGAGATAAAAGCTAAAGTGTATGGAGATTTCATTCTTATTTTTAGTGGGTATTTGGGTCAGGATAGCACCTATACTATTGATGCAGAACTGGCAAAACTCAAGCTACTTAACCCTATCGTTATTACAGGAACCCGATATTCCCGACGGAAATTAGATAATGCTGTACCTGTAAATATACTGGACTCACGTTCTTTAGAAATTACCCAGAGCAGCAATGTAGCAGATGGCTTATGCTTTCAGCCTGGCTTGAGGGTGGAAACCGATTGCCAAACCTGTAATTACACTCAATTGCGAATGAATGGACTGGGGGGCTCTTATTCGCAAATACTCATTAATAACAGACCTATATTCAGCAGTCTTTTAGGTTTATATGGGCTAGAGCAAATACCTAGCAGTTTAATTGACCGAGTAGAAGTAGTAAGAGGAGGAGGATCTGCAGTATATGGTTCGGGAGCCATTGCAGGCGTGGTTAATATTATTACAAAAAAGCCAAAAAGCAGTGGGATATTGTTCAAACATAACACGATGCTAACGAATGGCAATAGGCCAGATTTTACAAGTAGTTTTGCCAGCACCTCGGTTAACAAGGAGCAAAATTTTGGGATTACTTTTATGGGAAATCATCGCAAAAGGAGTGATTTTGATGCCAATGGAGATCTCTTTTCTGAGCTTTCATGCTTAACGCAATTTGGATTGGCTGCCAATGGGTATTACTTGTTTGATAAGCGTAACGAGCTTGAGTTTAACATAAGTAATTCTAGCGAAGAACGACAAGGCGGAGAAATGCGACTCTTGCCAACGGATCAACTGCAACAATCGGAATATCGCAACCATCAAGTTTTAATGGCAGATGCCGCATTTACTCATTATGCAAATAACAAGAACAATTGGTGGAGCACTTATGCTGCAGTTCAAAACACAAAACGAATTCATTACACAGGCATCGATGGGGACAATGGTTGGGGCAATACTTTAAATTATAGTTATCAATTAGGCATGCAGGCGCTAAGGCAAGTAGGTAAGATTAAAGAACATACCTTAACGGCCGGTGCTGAGTTTTTAAATGAATATACTTTTGACGAAATCAAAGGATATAATTACCTCATCGATCAGAGCATTCAAAAGTTTGGCATTTATGCTCAGAGCGAATGGAATTTACTGAGGAACTTCACCCTTATTAGTGGTGCACGTCTGAATTATCATAATTTATTGGATAAACCCATTCTTACACCGCGCTTCAGTGCAATGTACAAATTGGGCAAGTGGCAACGTATTAGAGCGTCTTACTCTCAGGCTTTTAAAGCACCACAGGCTTTTGAAGCAGATATGCATCTCGCCTTTGCGGCAGGCAATATTTCTAGGATCGTTATTGATCCTAATCTAAAACAAGAACGATCAAAAGGAGTAAATATCGCCTGGGATTTTGATAAGGCTAGCAAACAAATGATCTATGGGTTTACTGTGAATGGGTTCTATACCCAACTGCAGGATGTATTTATTTTGGAAGAACAAGGGACAAACCCTCAAGGCAATCAAATTTTATTAAGAAAAAATGGCGCTGGGGCTTTGGTTCAGGGCATTAGTTGTGAGTTCAAATTAAATTATAAATCCAAAATTCAAATAGAGAGTGGTTTTAACGTTCAAGAATCTATGTATGAAGAAGAAGTATCTTGGTCAGAAAACCTAGGTTCAACGAAGCGATTTTTGCGTACTCCAAATACCTATGGATTCTTTACTCTAGAGCTACACCCCAACAAAAAATTAGACATTGATATTAGTTCTGTTTATACAGGCTCTATGCTCGTTCCTCACTTTGGTGGTGCTCCCGGGATACCTTCAGATGTATTGAATGAAAGTGAGTCCTTTTTTGAATTGAATCTGCGTTTGGCTTATATGGTCTCCCCAGCCATAACTTTTCACATGGGGGCTCAAAATATTCTCAATGCTTATCAAAAAGATTTCGATATTGAAAAAAACAGGGATAGCAATTATGTTTATGGACCTGCAAGGCCCCGGAGCTTTTATGCAGGCGTTAAAATAAAAATCTAATATATTTCATACCTTTGAAAAACGGAAAAGAATGCAACAATATTACTGTTTGATGGGGTTTGCAACCTTTGCAACTATTGGGTACAATTTGTAATTAAACACAACGCCAAGAAGACCATTAAAATGGCTGCCTTACAATCAGATATAGGCAAAAAACAGGTTCATCACCTTGCCATTCCTGAGGGGTATCTAGACTCTTTAGTTTTTATTAAGGACAATATTGTTTACACGCATTCTGATGCGGTGCTGGAGCTCATTAAAGAACTGGGTGGTGCTTGGAGAATCTTAACTATTGGTAAGTTGCTTCCCAAAAAATGGCGTGACTCGGTGTATAAATGGATAGCTAAAAATCGGTACAGATGGTTCGGTAGACAAGAGGCTTGCATGGTTCCAAGCCCTGAGTTAAACGATTGGTTTTTGTAATTATTCAACAAAATCTTCAGGTATTTTAGCCCTTAGTCCAAACTCAATGGCTTCCATTTTTTCCACTTTACCCTCGTTTATTTCAAATTGTAGCGCGGTACGAATCTTGTGGAATCCGTGCACCCCACATGCGCCTGGATTTAAGCAAAGCATACCCGACTTATCACGTTGAACTCTCAAAATATGCGATTGCCCGCACACAAATATATCTGGGTTTTCCTCCATAAGGATTGGCTTTATTTTCGAGTTAAACTTTCCAGGATATCCTCCAATATGTGTGATGAGTACTTTTAATCCTTCAGCAAAAAATACATTATGCAATGGGTAAATGGTTCGAATTTCATGGCTATCAACATTTCCCCAAACACTTCGAATAGGTTTATTCAATTTCTCGAGAGCTAAAATTAAATCTGTATTTAGCCAATCTCCAGCATGCCAAACCTCATCCGCTAAACGTGCATATTTAAATATTTCCTTCCCTGTATACCCATGGTTATCACTAATGAGAAAAACTCGCATGAAGCAAAGATAAATACTAGAATAGGGCAAAGCATTTTAATATTTATAGCCTTGCAATTTAGCACCATTTGAAGACTTGCATCATCTCGAATAATCTTTTTAAATACGAAACCTAATGAAGGCTATAAATGGCCTCTTGTGACGGGTTTATTTTAAGAAAAATAGTGTACTTTTGCTAGACTTTTAATCATGAGCAAATCGGATTTAACCTACATTGCAAACGCCGACCCATCGGCTATTAACAACTTATATGAGCAGTATAAGAGTAATGTTGATAGTGTTGATTTTGGATGGCGAAAATTCTTTGAAGGATTTGAGCTGGGAAGCGAGAAATATGAAGAAGGTGCTGGATTAAGCGAAAATGCCTTAAAGGAGATCAATGTATTAAATCTAATTTATGGGTATAGAAGCCGGGGACATCTGTTTGCAAAAACAAACCCTTTGAGGGATCGAAGGACTTACTCTCCTAACTTAGATATTGAGAATTTTGATTTAGATCAAAATGATTTAGATGCTACTTTCAATGCGGGCATTGAAGTGGGAATAGGACCGGCTAAATTAAAAAATATTATTGCCCTTTTGGAAAAGACGTATTGCGAGAGTTTAGGTTGTGAGTATACGTACATTCGAAATCCAAAAAGAAGAGCATGGCTCCAAACACGTTTTGAAAAAACACAAAATGTTCCAGATTTATCGACCGATGAAAAACGTCATTTTTTAAGAAAATTAAATGAAGCTACGGTATTTGAAAACTTCATTCATAAAAAATACATCGGCCAAAAACGTTTTTCTCTAGAAGGTTTAGAATCCCTAATTCCTGCATTAGACGCTGTAATCCAATATGGCGCTGGACTGGGAGTAGAAGAATTTGTTTTGGGAATGGCTCATCGAGGAAGATTAAATGTTTTAGCAAATATCTTTCAAAAATCATACGATCAAATTTTTGGTGAATTTGAGGGAAAAGTTTTTCAGAATGAAGGAAGCGATGAAGATTTTGAGGGAGATGTAAAGTATCATCTTGGATATAGCACAAATCTTAAAGCGGCAAACGGGAAAGATGTTCATTTAAGATTGGCAGATAACCCCAGTCATCTAGAGGCGGTAAATCCGGTTGTAAAAGGCATGGTACGTGCCAAATTAGATTCCAAGTACAATAATGAGGAAGACCGAATTTGTCCAATACTTATTCATGGTGACGCAGCTATTGCGGGACAGGGTATCATGTACGAAATTGTTCAAATGAGTGGCTTAGATGGTTACAGAGTAGGCGGAACAATGCATATCGTTACAAATAATCAAATCGGTTTTAC
>JAURQA010000014.1 GCA_030836345.1 Bacteroidota bacterium | reverse complement strand
CGAGCCATGGCCAATTGGGCCACTTCTTTTCCATCCCCAAAAATGCCAAATTTTGCCTTCCCCGTCAAAACTAATTTACGACCAAGCAAACTTGCCTCTCTGCTCTCAAAAGCAATTTTGTAATCCTCCATGACGGATCTTACAAATTCTTCCTTACCTATCTTTTCTTTCTGATTTGAGGCTTCATGCATTGGTGCAAAGATACCATTTTCACTGATTATTGTCAATGGCTTGTAGACAAATGAAAAACAACCATTTAAAATAGCCGATAGAGCCATGGTCCTCTCAGTTATTATTCGACAGAGAATGAGGGCTTTTTACTAATCCAAAAGTGATCTCAGCGCCATTTCATAGCCCTTTGCGCCCAGCCCATAAATACCCCCTTTACATGCGGCACTTAACAAATCGGTATGGCGCTCTTCCTCCCGCGCATAAATATTGCTCATATGCACACCTATTACAGGGGTGCTTATCGCTTTTACGCAATCCGCTAGAGCAATACTAGTATGTGAGTAACCTCCTGCATTTAGAATGGCACCACTAAAATTAGTACCTTCTAAGCCCTGTAAATAGTCAATCAGTTCGCCTTCGATGTTGCTCTGAAAATAATGTAAATCCACTTTCGTGAAATCTGTTTTTAATTGATTTAATATATCCACAAAATGCTGTTTTCCATAGACTTCTGGCTCTCTTTTTCCTAAAAGGTTTAAGTTAGGTCCGTTTATTATAGCAACTTTCATTTTATATCGCCACGGGCGCTTTTATTCCGGGATGTGGTTCGTAATTAATTAATTCAAAATCTTCAAATTTGAAATCAAATAGATCTTTTACTTGCGGGTTTATATTCATCAGAGGGTACTCTCTTGGCTCTCTGCTCAATTGACGTTCTACTTGCTCAAAATGATTATTGTACACATGCGCATCTCCAAAAGTATGAACAAAATCTCCGTATCCTAAATTGCATACTTGAGCCATCATCATGGTTAAAAGGGCGTAACTAGCTATATTAAAAGGTACACCTAAAAACAAATCGGCGCTACGCTGATACAATTGACAGCTTAATTTTCCATTGGCTACATAAAACTGAAACATGGTATGGCAAGGCATAAGTGCCATGTCTTTTAATTCTCCCACATTCCAAGCATTTATTATTATTCTGCGACTATCTGGATTGTTTTTAATCAAATTTAACGCTTCAGATATCTGATCGATGACTCTACCGTCTTTAGCTTCCCATGTTCGCCACTGCTTTCCATACACAGGCCCTAAATCCCCATTTTTGTCGGCCCACTCGTCCCAAATTCGGACACCATTCTCTTTGAGATAGCCAATATTTGTTTCACCTTTTAGGAACCACAATAGCTCATGTATGATGCTTTTTAGGTGAACCTTTTTTGTTGTAATTAAAGGGAATCCTTTTTGCAGGTCAAACCGAATTTGGCCACCAAACACACTGCGTGTTCCCGTGCCTGTTCTATCTTTCTTATCCTGCCCGTTTTGATAAACGTGGCTTAAAAACTTTTCGTATTCAAAATTCTGAAACATGTACTTTACAAAGTACGTAAAAATGATGGAAAGGTTATTGGCGCATTGCTCACAATTTTTGAATAAAAACGCCAAAAGAACACCATTGTTTTTACCTTGGGAGGAACATAAAATCAAAAGTCTTTATTGTTTAATTATTCTGTGCTTTAAACAGTACTAAATAATGCGAGAGATTTCATACTTTTGCAACGATAAGATTATGGCGGAAATAGTAAGGTTACCAAAAATGAGTGACACCATGACCGAAGGGGTGATTGTGAAATGGAATTACAAGGTCGGAGACGCTGTGAAAAGCGGAGATATATTGGCGGAGGTAGAGACCGATAAGGCCACTATGGATATGGAGGTTTATGCCAAAGGAAACGTACTCCATTTAGATATTGAAGAAGGCGGAACCGTTCCTGTAGATGGTGTTATTGCTATTGTTGGAAAAGAGGGGGAAGATTTTAAAGAGTTATTGGAAGAAGCGAAAGCAGCAAGTGCAATTCCTATTGAAGAAGAGGCACCTGCAGCAGAGGTAAAACCGGAAACGCCAGCTCCGAGTGCACTTGCGCCAGCTCCCATTGCAACACCAACGCCAGCTGCGCCAGTGGTACAATCAAACACCAATGGAAGAGTTGTTGCCTCTCCCCTGGCCCGTAAACTGGCCAGTGAAAAAGGCATTGACATTGCTGCAGTTGCAGGAACTGGAGAAGGTGGTCGAATTATAAAACGTGATATTGAAAACTATACCCCGGCTGCTACGGCTACTTCTGGAGCCCCTGCTGGAGTTGAAAGTTTTGAAGAAATAAAAGTAAGTCAAATGCGTAAAACCATTGCTGGCCGTTTGGCTGAAAGCAAGTTTACTGCACCTCACTTTTACTTAACTAAAGAAATAAACATGGATCATGCCATTGCTTCGAGAGTTCAAATGAATGAGGTAAGTGAAGTAAAAATAAGCATGAATGATTTAGTGGTTAAGGCTTGTGCCTTGGCACTTAAAAAGCATCCCATGGTGAATAGTAGTTGGTTAGATACTAAAATTAGAATTAACCACCATATACACATTGGGGTCGCCATGGCTGTGGAGGACGGCCTTTTGGTTCCTGTAGTTCGATTTGCAGATCAAAAGCCTATTTCTAGCATCAGTGCCGAAGTAAAGGAATACGGTCAAAAAGCAAAAGAGAAAAAGTTGCAACCTGCAGATTGGTCAGGAAATACATTTACAATTAGTAATTTAGGTATGTTTGGAATTGATGAATTTACCGCTATTATTAATCCGCCCGATGCCTGTATATTAGCCATTGGATCTGCAAAAGATGCCATAAAAATAGTAGACGGACAGGTGCTACCTACCAAAACAATGAAGGTTACCCTAAGCTGTGACCACCGAGTGGTGGATGGAGTTTTAGGAGCAAAGTTCTTACAAACTTTAGCCAATTACCTAGAAAATCCAGTGACCATGCTGGTATAAACATATGGGCTTTAAACCAAATTTTGACTTTTTAGAGGAATTAAAGTGGCGCGGCTTGCTTCACGATAGTATGCCGGGTACAGAAGAGCAATTGGCCAAGGAAATGACCAGTGCTTACATTGGTTTTGATCCAACGGCAGACAGCCTGCATATAGGAAATATGGTTCCTGTTACCTTGCTCATGTTATTTCAAAGAGCGGGCCATAAACCTTACATATTGGTTGGAGGCGCTACAGGAATGGTTGGTGACCCTAGTGGAAAGTCGGCAGAAAGAAACCTATTGGATGACGAGACGCTACAAAAGAATATTGATGGTCAAAAAGCTCAGTTAACCCAGTTTTTAGATTTTGAATCTGTAGCTAATAAGGCGGAGATAGTTAATAATCATGACTGGTTTAAAAACTTTAGTTTTCTGGAGTTCATTAGAGATGTGGGCAAGCACATCACAGTGAGCTATATGATGGCTAAGGATAGTGTAAAAAACCGAATGGAGGCTTCTGGTATTTCGTTTACAGAATTTACTTACCAGTTGGTTCAGGGCTACGATTTTTACCATTTGTACACTCATAATAATTGTAAAATTCAAATGGGCGGTAGCGATCAATGGGGAAATATTACCACGGGAACAGAACTCATTCGAAGAAAAGCGCAAGGCCAAGCCTTTGCCATTACCGCACCTTTAGTAACGAAAGCAGACGGGAGCAAATTTGGGAAAAGTGAAAGTGGAAATATTTGGCTAGATCCAGAAAAAACATCTCCGTACTCGTTTTACCAATTTTGGTTGAACGTAGGTGATGAAGATGCTGAGACTTTCATAAAAATATATTCTTTGAAATCTCGCAGCGAGATTGAAGCTTTAATAAAAAATCACAAAGGCCAAGAATACCAAAGAGGCTTGCAGAAGGCTCTTGCCGAGGAAATGACCGTTCGTATTCACTCTGAACATGACCTCATGCAAGCGCAAAAAGCAACCCAAGTTTTTTTTAAGGGAACCGAGGAAGACTTACGTTCCTTAGATGTCCTTAATATGGATGGGGCATTTGCCGATCTAGATACGTTTGAATTACCGAAAATAGAATTAGAGAAAGGCGTGGGCATTTTAGATTTACTGTCCACAAAAACAACGGTATTTTCTAGTAAAGGTGAAGCGAAAAAGATGATAGCTGCTAATGGATTCTCTATTAATAAAACGAAATATACCGATATAGACGGCGTAATTAATGCGAGCCAATTACTGCACAACAAATACATGTTGTTGCAGAAAGGAAAAAAGAACTATTATGTTCTTTCTGTTAGCTAAACAATACCCTTTTTAATACCAATGCTTTACGCATCAAAATGGCTTTTTGCCAGGTTTTTTGCTTTTGAAGCGCATTCCATTTTGGTTTATACTTTAAGGCATATCTCATCATCTGATCATTAAACATTGGTGCTGCTTTTGTGCTTTTGAACACTCTAGCCAACGCTTGCAATTCCCCAGATTCAATGGGATTACTAAGTTCACAAAAATGATGAAAACTATGCATGAGAACCTCGGGAATGTAATGATTATTCCGTTCTCGAATGATCCTCGCTTTCATTCTTTGGCTCAATGCGGATGATTTATTATCTGCGGGGAGTTTATATTGTATGAGGGGATCAGGCAAATTTTCAAATCTAAAGTGCTGAATTGCCAATGAAAAAAAATCGTAATCTTCTGCGGTATCATACTTAGAATTATAAGAATAACTTTGGAATACTTCTCTTCTTATGAGCGCCGAGCTATGAATCATAGGATTATTAAATAAACATTGTTGCGCTATATGTTCATGGCTTT
>JAURQA010000182.1 GCA_030836345.1 Bacteroidota bacterium | reverse complement strand
TTTTTTTGTTTTCTTTTTTCCAAAGAGTATGCGAAGTGATTGCACTCAGATACTCATCTTGTATAGCACCAATGATAAGTTTTGGCTCAATACCTGCAGCAGTAGAATATAATTTTCCAATATTCATAAAAGGGTATAATTCCGTAAACTCTATGGCATAGTCTTTTAATTCAATATCTGATGTAAAGTAAAGCAATTGTAAAAGTGTTTCCCATTGCTGTATATTACTGGGTTGCTCTTCAACTGTTTTCTTTAAGAGTTTTATCTTAAGGGAGTTATCCCCGGTTTTTGAAATATGATCACCGTAAAACAAATCCCAAGTAGATCGCCCACCATACGTTTGGTTGGCTGAGTCTAATAAGCTATCAAAGGCCGGAAACAGTTCTTTTTCCCTTCCTAAAAGAAGAAACCCATTCTTAGCAGTCTCGGCAGCAAGTATTTTATTTTGAGAAATATCTTCAAGTATGCGCATCGCTTCTTCCCAATTTTCAGCAAAAAAACATGCTTTGAGATAATCACTTACTACCATATTATCATTTGGAAAGTTCTTATAAACAGATTTGCCTACTAAAGAAGCTTGCATGTAATACTCCTTAGTGGAAAGGAAGCTTAATCTTTTTTTTCCGTAACGCATTCTATCCGGATACTTCGTTTCTAATTGATTTAATAAGCGCATTATTTTAGCCGTGTCGTTTTGTTTTTCATAGGCATGCATATAATAAAATGCCACCCGATCGTTGAGGCCAAAGCGTGTGGTCCAAGTGTCGCAGATTTCTATAAGCTGAGCGTGGTTTCCACCATTATAACTTGTTCTGGCAGCGTCTTCTAACAAAGACCAGCTTTTAGTATTTTTTGAACTTAACTTTAAATATGCATTTGCCGCCTCTTCGCTCCGGCTATTTTTAGCAAGCCATAAGGCTTTTAAATGCAAATAATCGGTATTCCTTGGCTCTTTATTTAATGCTGTATCTAAGGTTAATAGGGCCTGTGAAAAGTCATTTTGCTTGGCATAGCAATTGGCTATGCGTGCCCAAATACCTGAGGAATCAGTAAATGTGCTGCTTAATTTTCTATATACTTCTCTGCTTTGCGAATATTTCCCATTTTGATAAAAGCGTTCAGCTTTAAAAAAAAGCGAATAGTCTCTCTGAGCAAATTGTTTAGGAGAGGCAGCAGTTGTTATTACAGCCTTTTTAGACTTACAGGAGGTTCCCAGGATAATAAATATTACCAGGAAAAATAGGGCAGTTCTATTCTTGAGTGCTGTAATCACCAAAACTAAACTCTTGAGCGTTTCCATCCAAAGTTACAAAATTACCAACCATACTATTTTTAAAATTAATATTTTTTATGGTTGTTTCATTTTGGATGATAGAGTTCTCAATCGTTGAGTTAAGAATTACAGAATTATCTCCAATGGATACATTAGGCCCGACTGTACTTCCTTTAATATCTACATTTTTCCCGATATAGCAAGGCTCAACAATAGTTGTTGCATTGGAGTATTTAGATTGATTTATCTTAAATTGATTGGCCTTTGTTTGCAATACTCTTTGATTGGTGTAAACCGTGGCGTTTTTGTTCCCGCAATCCCACCATTCCTTCACTTCTCCGGTAGCGAATAATTTTCCTTTTGCTCTCATGTTTTCTAAAGCATTCGTCAATTGAAATTCTCCACCATCCTTGATATTGTTATCCAATAAGTAGGCTAATTCGTTACGAAGGTTTTCACCATCTTTAAAATAATATATTCCAATAATTGCAAGGTCAGTAATAAACTCTTTCGGTTTTTCAATAAATTCTGAAATATGCCCTTCTTCATTTAGCTTGACCACTCCAAAAGCGCTTGGGTCTTCTACTTTATGAACCCAAACCACTCCATCTGCAGTTTTATCTAAATCAAACTCTGCTTTGAACAAGGTATCAGCAAAAGCAACAATTACATCCCCTTTGAGGCAATCTTCGGCACACATAATGGCATGGGCCGTTCCTAGGGCTTCCTCCTGTCGGAAAATTTTTCCTTTGGCTCCTATTCCTTCAGCAATTTTAAGAAGATTGGCTATGGCCTCATCATCAATATCTCCAATGATAAATCCTATTTCCTCAATATCCTCGCCACATACCGTAGCAATATCTTCGATTAGCCAATGTACAATAGGCTTTCCTGCAACAGGGACTAATGGTTTAGGAACAGTCAGTGTATGCGGTCTCATGCGCTTGCCAACTCCAGCCATTGGTATAATTAAATTCATTTATGTATATCTGATTTGGTCGCAAATTAACAAAAAAAAGGAGTAAACACCGAGGCGAGTTATGCTTAAGTGTGGATTATTGCATTAAAATATCATGTTCATTCAACTAAATTTTTGTTTTCTTCTTATTAGGAACGATGAAAAGCAGAATAATTATAAAGGCTTGCCCAGGGACTGTAATTTAAAAGAAGACTGAAAACGTATCAGTTCTTAATACTTGTTTAATTCAAGAAATTTGGAAACCTTTGCATATATTAGCAAATCCTCCAGAAATAATTAAACCATGTGTGAAGTAACTGATTTCAAGATTGATAATATCACAAAAAAATGTGGGTGGAATGCCTATTTTGACTACCTCATTGAGGCCGCCAACTATACGAAAAATTCTAATGATTTCGATGCAGATGAGAAGAGATTTATGCAGCAAATTGTTATTTACTATAAATCTATTAAGTTGGACCCATCCTACGATACTATGGAAGTAAATCAAACTTTCCCCAAGGATTTTTTAGAAAAAATGTGCAACGTCAGTGCAAAGCTTGGTTTACAATTTAAGAAGGAAGAAGCTAGGGTTTTTATAGAAAATATGGATTTTTCTTTTAAATCCCTTTACAAAAGATCACCCAATTTTACTGTTATTCGAAAGTTGTAAGCTCTGAAGTTCAGACATAACTCCGTCTATGTCAAGCTTGAGAGATTCAATCATTCCCAGTATTGTTACAACAGATTTCCAATTATCTAAGGGAGTGAGCTCATGGCTCGTATTACTTGTTCCGGATGACTTATTTAGCTCATTGTCGCTTGATGAACTATTTTGAATTAGTTCCTCATTGATAGTTGTTGCAAAATCTGGAAATGTCTTTTGGATCCTCCAAACTGTTTTTAATCCAATGGAATTAATTCCCTTAATCCATTTGCTCACTTGGCCTTTGTCATAGCCAGTTTTGCGGCAAAAAGCGGCTTGAGTAAGTTTATTGTTTATTAAGTAGTTGGAAAGCAAAATGTTATAATCATTCATAAGTATAGCTACACTGTTCAAATTTCATGCCACAAAAAATCAACAAAGTTCAAGAAAAAACAACTTATTTGAAAATTTTCACTTATCTTTGCTTATAATACATGATCTTGCAGGGATATACACTTTGGTAAGTATCTTTAGAGTAGTTGGAACGATTTAAAAATAAATAATCATAAGTGCCTGCAATTTCTTGTATTTTAATTAAGAACAGCTTTCCTCTTTACCTTCAAAGCAACTAGGAGGTTAGTTATCAAAATACTCAATATATTATATAGATTAAAAAAAGCACTAATCAGTGCTTTTTTTATTTAAGATAGATAAAGAATTAATAATGATTTACGAAATCTGTTAAAAACTCCAAAAAGGGTATTAAAGGATAATCTGTATTTAATTTATTCACTTGCTCAGACAATGGAAATGGGCGAAATTTGTACAAATAAAAATGCATAATACACTTTTACTTAGTGGCCTGGAGCCTTTTGTATTTACCTCAGATCTCAATTTTGTAAATATTGGGGAGCGAACAAATATTACAGGCAGCCGAAAGTTTGCTCGTTTAATCTTAAACGATAAGTATGATGAGGCTTTGGAGGTGGCGCGACAGCAGGTTGAAAATGGCGCTCAGGTGATTGACGTAAATATGGATGAAGGGATGTTGGATGGCAT
>JAURQA010000181.1 GCA_030836345.1 Bacteroidota bacterium | reverse complement strand
TTTAAAACTACGTCTGGTAGCTGGCGTATTTGAAATGTCTAATTCATTAATGTCTTTAACCCGTCTTTCATCCTTTCTATAAATAGCAATTTTAGCACCGCCGTTACTCCAAAAAAGTCCTTTTGTAATACCAAATTCACTGCGATGAACGGCTTGTCCATAGACAATGCCATTTCCGCCATCACTGCTAATTTGAGTCTTTCCATTCCCAGTAAAGACCATCAAATTTTCATCTATAATTGCGGCAGCATTTAATTTGCTTGGATGAACATCCACCACCTCAAATTTACCAATCTTTCTTTTTAGTTTCGTTTCCTTGGCAATTATATCATACGTATACAAATCCCCTTGGTGGAAAAAGCGAAAACGTGTTTCATCTACCCATGTTAAGCTAGGGAGGCGTTTTAATCCAAGTGGTTTGCCCATAAACCCTTCATTAATAAGACTTATAGAAATGCTGCTATCAATTTTTAAGGAATAAACATTCTGAATAAACACCTTTCCCCTTTGCGAATAAGAAATTTTATACGATTCTGGGATCCACTGAATATCATAGAGCCTTTTGGGGTAATTTATTCCTGAATAACAATCTTCTATCCTCAATGGGATTTTTTGATCAGCTGGCTCATTTAAAGAAGAAGAAGAACTTTCTTGAGCAAAGCCCTTATGCATGATAAGTGAAACAGCAAGTATCGAAATTATGTTCTTAATATTCATATTCTTTGGTATTCCGTTAATAGTGATGCAAATTTGCCTTGAAATCACCACACATGCAAAATATAGAGCAAATAATAAACCATACTTGGGAAAATAGGGAGTTATTAAAAGAAACGGATGTTGTTGAGACCATCGAATGGGTCATTGAAGAGTTGGACAAAGGGAAGTTGAGAGTTGCCCAACCCACTAAAGATGGCTGGCATGTAAATGAATGGGTCAAAAAGGCAACCATCCTTTACTTTCCTACCCGAAAAATGGAAACATTGCATGCTGGGCCCATGGAGTTTCATGATAAAATGAAGCTAAAATCGAATTACAAAGAGTTGGGAATTAGAGTAGTTCCTCATGCAGTAGCAAGATATGGAGCTTACATTAGTAAAGGCGTTATTATGATGCCCAGTTATGTAAATATTGGTGCTTACGTAGACGAAGGAACCATGATAGATACATGGGCTACCGTTGGGAGTTGTGCCCAAATAGGAAAAAATGTACATTTAAGTGGAGGTGTTGGAATTGGAGGAGTTTTAGAGCCTGTACAAGCAGCTCCAGTAATTATTGAGGACAACGCATTCATAGGCAGTCGTTGCATTGTTGTTGAAGGGGTTAGAGTTGGTACAGAGGCAGTTTTAGGAGCCGGTGTAACCATCACACAAAGCACTAAAATAATGGATGCAGCAACGGGACAAGAGCTTGAACGAGGATACATTCCTCCCAGAAGCGTTGTAATTCCGGGAAATATTAAAAAAACATTTGAAGGTGGAGATTTCTATGTGCCATGCGCTTTAGTTATTGGAAAAAGAAAACCCGCTACTGACCTTAAAACTTCGTTAAATGATGCTCTAAGGGACTTTAGTGTTGCCGTATAATTGATATGAAAATTGGCTTTGATGCAAAGCGCTATCTAAACAATACCTCTGGCTTGGGAAACTACAGTCGAGAGTTGGTGCATGCCTATGCCAAAACCTTTCCAAATGATGAAATATTCTTAATCTCTGAAGACCCAAAGGATGCAGATAGAATCCATGAAATTAAAAACATATCTTTTGTTGCGCCCAATAAAAAAACGAGATGGTTTAGAGCATGGCACTGTTATAAATTAATAAATGCCTTAGGTTTAGATATATACCATGGCTTAAGCAATGAAATTCCGTTTTCCCATAAGAAAATAAAGGCGAAATTAGTTTGTACGATACACGATGTTATCTTCAAATACTACCCCAATTATTACAAGTGGTGGGATCGATATATTTATCATAGAAAAACAAGGAATGCTATACTTTATAGTGATTTAATCGTCACTACCTCGGAAACGACAGGAAAAGATCTCATTAAATGGTATCCTCAATCAAGAGTTCCTAGTTCCACTATTTATCAATCAATCAACCAAGCATATCGTTTAAATGAACCCAAGGTGGTGTTTTCTGAAAGGCCCCATTTTATATATGTCAGCAGTTTCACTCAACGAAAAAATCACGCGACCTTAATAGAAGCTTTCAACCTAATCAAAAATCAAACGAAAAAAAATCTAGTACTTATCGGTCAAAACGGAAGTGAACTGGAACCTATCAAACGTTTAATTGCCTCCTACCACTTAGAAGCTAGGATTAAAATTCACATTAATGCCAAAACCTCATTTATTAAAGAATCAATCCGTGATGCCGTAGCGTTTATTTACCCCTCTTTTTATGAAGGTTTTGGAATTCCATTAATTGAATCTGCATTTTTAGAAACAGCCGTTGCAGCTTCTAATATTGGTATTTTTAATGAATTATCCGAGGATTCCATCATCTATTTCCATCCCAACAAGCCGGAAGAAATAGCAGATGCCATGCTGCGCTTAGAGGATAAGGAGGTGAATTATGAACAAACACAGAAGCTGAACGTACTTAGAGAATTATCAGACCCCCTAAAAGCAAGCCATTCCCTCAACACAATGTATAAGAAACTGCTTGCATAGGTATTAGCCGAACTAAATTAGCTCAATCTATTTTTCTGTATTACATCCATAAGGCCCTCTTTATAATTTTTTCCTATGGGTAGTTCCATTGCTCCAATATGTACAGAACTTGGTTTTACCTCAACCATAGCTGGGATATTAACTATATACGATCGATGAATCCTAACAAATAAGCTAGCTGGAAGTTCTTTTTCCATATTTTTCATGGTTTGCAGTGTAACAATTCGCTTTCCATCCGAACACCATATTTTGACATAATCAGCAAAGGCCTCGACATAGGTAATATCTGCATAAGCCACTTTCACTAACCTTGAATCACTTTTAACATAAATGTGACCCTTGTCATGTTCCAATGAGTTAGCATCTTGACTTTTACGCAATTGGTAGTATTCATCAATCTTATCAGCTGTTTTTGCTAAGCGGTTCGGAGAAATTGGCTTTAGTAAAAAATCTAAGGCATCAATTTCAAAGGCCTCCACTGCATACTCGCTATACGCCGTAGTAAAAACGACCAATGTGTCGGCTGTTTTTATGGCGTTAGCAAAGTCAATTCCATTAATTCCAGGCATATTAATATCCGTAAAAACAACATCACAGTTATTGCTGGTAATCCATTCTTTAGCCTCGATAGCATTGCTAAAGGAAGACACTAATTTTAGCCTAGGGTGTTCCACAATTAGTTTGGAAATCACTTCCCTTGCTAAGGGCTCATCATCCACACAAATGCATTCAATCATTTCTTTATTTTCCATCTTTGTTTATTTCTAAGTTTACCGTGTATACCTCTTCATTGGTAATATGAAGCGTATAATCCCCCTTATAAATTAGGTCTAATCTTTTCTTTAAGTTTTCAAGACCAATACCACCTGGTTCATTCCCTATTCTCTTTCCAGTCTCATTTGGGTTGCTTATCCTAAAATTAATCACATCGTCTTGCACTTCAATTTTCATCTTTAACCACGCATTCTTTAAACTTTGTGAAACTCCATGTTTAAAGCTATTCTCTAAAAAGGTTAAAAAAATCATAGGCTCTATATATACTCCAGAAAAGTCCCCTATTTTATCAAATTTCAAGTCAAATCCTTTCCCTAAGCGAATCTTTTCCAGTTCTATATAATCTTCAATGTAATCAATTTCTTTTGATAAGCGAACCTTTCCATCTCCGGTTTCATAAAGCACATATCTTAGGATATTGCTCAGCTTTAAAACCACATTTGGTGCTTCGTCTGATTTGAGAAGTGTGAGCGCATAGAGGTTATTTAATGAATTAAAAAGGAAATGAGGGTTTATTTGAGACTTTAAGAATTTAAGTTCTGTTTCAACATTCACCTTTTGTAAACTCTTATTGTTCTGTTCTTCCTTATACCAATTAAATAATAATTTGAGCGTTAAAACTAAAAGAGTGGTCAAACTTATAGATGCCCAATTCAGCAAGAAAAAGTTCGTACTCCATACAATTTCTTGTATATTTTTATTGTGAATAAATTTATGAAATACAATGGCAATTGGGAAACTAACGGCAATAATGCTAAGAATTAAACAAATAGCGTAGGAAAAGTAAAATCGCTTATAAAGCAAATGATTAACGAGTATATTAATATTAAAATAAGCAACAATGGCATGGAAAAATAAAATAATGCCGCTAAAAAATACCCAATCCTTAGGCCTTGCACCGGGTTGAATAATTAATGCACAAAGAATAACATAAAAGAACCAAAAAAATACATGGTAGATTTTTGTACGAAGTACAAAAGAATATAATTTTATTATTCTATCTCGCCACGAGCTTGGGTTCAACAATTAATTACGATTTATGAGTTTAATTAGTGTAATACAATAATCGACCAACTTAATTGATGTATTAGGCTTGTAATACTGTTCCTGTTTAACTCCAGTGAGAATAATTTGATTGGTCGTAGACCTAGTCTTTGCAAAGTACTCAACAG
>JAURQA010000013.1 GCA_030836345.1 Bacteroidota bacterium | reverse complement strand
TATTTAGAAAATAATTTTAAGGTTATTATAACAGGAAGAAGGCTTGATAGATTAGCAGAATTTAAAAGCCGATATGAAGAAGGTAGAGTTCATGTATTATGTTTTGATATAAGGAATGAAGAACAAGTTATAGAGTCGTTAAATAGCCTTCCAAATGAATGGAAGAATATTGAAGTTTTAGTAAATAATGCAGGTTTAGCTCTTGGTTTATCGCGCTTTTTTGATGGAAATTCACAGCATTGGGATTCGATGTTAGATACCAATGTTAAGGGATTATTGTATGTTTCTAAGGTGGTTGCCAACGGGATGAAACAGAGCAAAAAGGGACATGTAGTAAATATAGGGTCAATTGCTGGTAAGGAAGTATACATGAATGGAAATGTTTACTGTGCGAGCAAACACGCCGTTGATGCCCTTACTCAGGCTATGAGAATTGAATTGGCAGAGTTTAACGTTCGAGTTTCGGCCGTGCACCCTGGAGCCGTAGATACTGAATTTAGTGAGGTTCGTTTTGAAGGAAATAAAGAAAAGGCAGATCAAGTATATGTTGGTTTTGAAAATCTAATAGCTGAGGATATCGCAGATGCTGTATACTATATAACTTCACGAAAATTACATGTAAATATTAATGACTTGGTAATAATGCCAACAGCACAACCCAAGGCTTCCATCATACATAGAAAAGGATAAATTATGAGTAACAAAAACAAAAATAGAAACGGAATCGTTTATAGTACAGATCCTAACTATCATTATGATTCAGGAGAAGAAAGCCAAGAAACCTTACCTCCTTCGCAGCAAACTTTATACGTGCGAAGAGAAGTGAGATCCGGGAAATCAACTATTGCAATTCGTGAATTTATAGGAAATAAGGAAGATTTAAAAGACTTGGAAAAATCTCTAAAAAATCATTGTGGAACTGGTGGGACCTCAAAAGACGGAATAATATACATACAAGGTGATGTTGCAGAAAAGATTAAAAAATACTTGGTTTCAAAAGGGTATAAAACAAAAGGGTAGCATAGCGAAATTTATAGCGTTTATTTTCACTTTTATTTCATTATTTAGTTCTTCCTGTCAAAGTCAACATACAAATCAATCAAATATGGAATCTTTTGTTAATTTAGATACCTGTATAATAGCGGGTGGATGTTTTTGGTGCCTCGATGCAGTTTATCAAAACATGGAGGGTATTGAAAAAATAGAATGTGGTTACAGTAATGGCATTGTAAAGAATCCGACGTATAAAGAAGTATGTACAGGCAGAACGCAATGTGCTGAAGTAGTACGTTTGTTTTTTAATCCTTCGAAAACTTCTTACGAAGAGATACTTACTGTATTTTGGAGAATCCACAATCCAACCACATTAAACCGTCAGGGCAATGATGTTGGTACGCAATATCGAAGTGGAATATATTTTACAACCGACGAACAAAAGGAGATTGCCTTAAAAAGTAAACTTGCCGTTGAGGAATCTGGTTTGTGGATTGACCCAATTGTTACTGAAATTATTCCATTAAAGGATTTTTCCGTCGCTGAAGATTATCATCAAAATTACTTTGAAAACAATCCAAGTCAACCTTATTGTGTCTATGTGGTAGGTGAGAAGGTGGATAAATTCAAAAAGCTTTTCAAAGAAAAGTTAAAAAACTAAAGTTTTTCGTGTATCCAGCCGTTGAGCAAGGATACACCGGTACCGATAGCCCACCCGGTAAGTACGTCAGAAGGGTAATGTTTACCTGCTGTAATTCTTAAAACACCGGTCGTTAAAGCTAACCCCGTCGATGCCCAAGCTGTTATTTTACTCGTTTTTGATGAAGGATATCTATATGCCATCCACATTGACGTTGCTGCTGCTGCTGCTGTCATTGAACTATGTCCGCTAAAAAATGAGTAATAATGATCGTTATGTCCATCCGTTACAAAGTTTGGATCTCTGGTGTATGGACGTTTGCGTTGAAAAGTAATTTTTACAGACTGTGTGAGATTGGCGGTAAATAGTAAATTTTGTATCCAAAGATTTCCAAAATTTCGAGTAGATTCAAAGTTTTTATATTGATCGATTTGAATTAGGGATAATAACAAAGCTCCTTGAAGGGTATAGTCTGAAGCCCATGCGTGAGTTTTTGTTAACGTAGATTTAGATAAATCATCTAACACAGGAACTTTCCACTCCTTTGGGTTCATTTTTAGTGTATTTCTTACAACATAACGATTTGTCAACCACCATGATGCATTTGCTACCTGTATTCCTAGATCAGTTCCTAAATGAAATCTAATCTGCTCTTTGGGTTGATTTTGCCCCTTTAGGAAAAAAATGCACATAAATGCAAGTGTCAAGGTTACACTTTTTGAATATAGGGGTCCGATTAAGTAGTTGTTATTCATTTTGTTATGGTTATCTTATTGTAAGAGGATCTATGTAAATAATTGTGCGTAAGTACTTATCTTCACATGTGTTTTATATTGTGGTATACTCGTTTGCCCTTGGTAATTTTGTAGGGTCAAATTTACATTTATTATTTATGATGAGTAATGCAGCATTGATTGACGCCCTAAAAAAACAAGCCAATCAAGTATTTGAAAACTTAACTACCCAAGAATTAGTAGAAAAGGCCTTGGAGAGAGGCGAAGGTAAACTTACAGATCGTGGCGCACTTGCCGCAGATACCGGAGAATTTACAGGAAGAAGCCCAAAAGATAAGTT
>JAURQA010000012.1 GCA_030836345.1 Bacteroidota bacterium | reverse complement strand
TACTTTTTAAAAAACAATAGGCAATGATCAAAGGTAAATTGTATTTAATTCCTGTACCCATAGCTGAGGATGCTATCCATACTATTCCTGCTCAAGTTCATCAATCTTTTGAATTGAAGTATTTCGTTGTGGAGCGCTTGAAAACAGCAAGAAGGATGATGCGCACTATGGGTTTTAAAGGGGATTTTGATCAATTGCATTTTCAAGAGCTAGACAAGCATGCGGAACACATTGATTATAAGGTATTATTACAACCAGCTTTGGAAGGGCATGATATTGGTCTAATGTCAGAGGCTGGTTGTCCTGCGGTTGCTGATCCAGGATCTGAGCTTGTGCGCGCCGCGCATGATTTAGGCATTCGGGTGGTTCCTTTGGTTGGGCCATCTTCGATATTGTTAGCATTGATGGCATCAGGAATGAATGGCCAGCAATTCTGTTTCAAAGGTTATTTACCCTATAAAAAAGGGCAGTTAGAGAAAAGCTTGAAGGCATTAGAGGCAGATTCTATGCGACGAAAAGAAACGCAAATTTTTATTGAGGCACCTTATCGGAACAATCAAGTTATCGAAACTGCGATAAAAGTATTACAAGCTAAAACAAGGTTTGCATTTGCTTCAGAATTGAATGGTGATCAGGAGCTAATTTGTAGCAAAACTATTAGTGATTGGCGAAAGAATAAAGGGCCTGATATCCATAAAAGGACGGCTATATTTTTAATTCAAGCATTTTAAACCATTAATAAGGCATAGACTCATACGAGACTTCAAAATCTTCCGTTATAAGCTTGGTTTCTACAATATTTTGCATATTTGCAGTGCTAATATGCTATACCCCGTGCAATTTTAAATTGTTGATACAAAATGAAGAAGTTTTTTCTAGCTGTACTGATCTTACTATCTGTTAACTCCATTCACGCTCAACGTGGATGGGAGGCAGGAGGTCTCGTTGGTGTTTCTCATTATTTTGGAGACTTGAATTCAAATTTCCGCCTAACAGATCCTGGTAAAGCCTTTGCAGTTGCTGCACGATTTAATTTTAACGAGCGTGTTTGTTTGCGTTTTTCAGGAAATTATGGAGAAGTAAGTGCTTATGATGCAGATTCGGACAATCTTTTCGAGCAGGCTAGAAATTTATCTTTTCAATCCCCCTTATTAGAGGCTAATGCCCAATTTGAGTTCAACTTTTTGCCTTATTTCCATGGTTCTTCTAATGAGTTTTTTACGCCTTATGTTCTTGCTGGCTTTTCTTCTGTCTATTATAATCCGATGACGGTGTATAATGGAGATTTAGTTGAATTAAGGCAATTGGGTACAGAAGGGCAATTTAAGGGTGAGGAGTATAGAACCACCGCTTTAGCTATCAATTATGGGATAGGATTGAAGTTTGACATCAATTACTATTGGAGTGTGAACCTGGAGTTATCTGGTCGTAGAATGAATTCAGACTATTTAGATGATGTTTCTACTGTCTACGCGGATAAAGACGATATTGAGCAGATGAATGGTGAATTAGCGGCTATTTTATCGGATCGTTCTATTCCAATTGAAGGAGTGGACACTGCTTTGATGACAGAACCTGGAAGACAGCGTGGTAACTCTTCTACAAATGATAGTTTTGCCTATTTTCGAGTAGGTCTAATGTATTACTTTGGAGAGCTGAAGTGCCCAGGCTATGGCTCTAGAAAGTAACCCGCACTAATCTTACGGCCCTTTTTATCTGAGAAGGAATCAATAAAACATTTTTAGCTACTTGTTCGCTGTCCTGAAGTCTCAGGCCTAATTCTTGTTTTTCGGTATTGAAAACAATGTCCCTGTCATAGGTTCCGTCTCCACGAACAATATATTCACTAACGGTGCCATCTTTGGAAATTTCATCATTGAAGATAATTCTCATGGCTTTTGGATCTTTAAACAAGAAGAAAGACGAATAAATACCTGAGTCATTCTGGGAGATTTGTTTTTTCTTCAAGGTGTTAATCCAGTACACCTCCCCATTGGGGTTTATGGAGACAAGATACATGTCGGTGAAAAAGTAATCGACTTTCAAGGAAGTACTTCTAGTTAGATTGTCTGAATAGGTTCTAGAACGAATTTGCTCACTTATGAAGATCAATTCACCATTTAATCCAAGCATGAGATCTTTAACAAAGACATCCGTGAATTGATTTTTTGACCTCCTTTTGTTTGAAAATAATTCTTTTTGAAAGTCTAAGGAGTTGAAGGCCACCACACGCTCTAGATTTCTATTAGAAGGAATTCTTACATAAAATACTCCTGAAGCCTCATAAATAGATTCGTCTCCATAATATCCCCCACCAATAATTTGGTCATTCAAATTATCGTAGGTAAAGTCTACGGAGACCGTCAACTTTCCATTCATTTCAATATTGAATGCTCGTTTAAACACCGTTTTTTCTGTATTTAGTTTGAGTACTTTATACAGGTGATTATTGACCTTCTTTTTGGTGTTTTGAATGGAAAGCACCATAAAGGCAAGCCCCTTATTGCTGACTAATATTTTATGGTATTGTTTAGAGCCAATGACGTTAGACAAAGGGAAATGGTTCTTAGTAATAATTGCACCTTTTTCTAAGTCTAGTATCCAATAGTTGACCAAACCATTTCCTTCCTGATTCCAAAAGAGTTTAAAGCGCTTATTTTCTGAGGTCTCAATTCTAAGTTCTGGACGTATTCCGAGTTTATCGTAAATGATTTCGAGTTTACTCGAATCTATAATGTTTCCATTTAAATTATGCTTGACTAGTTTAAGATATGCACCATCTTTTTCGTCGTAATGATAGATGACATTGATGGTTTTATCTAGTAATTGCGCATCGATAAACTTAGGCCTCTTTTTGTCCATTTTAAAACTAGATTCCCACCTTTTGTTAAGCGACTCATCAAAGTTTATAAGCTCATAGTCTTGATCTCCACCTTTTAAGAAGTAGTACTTGTCGTTTTCAACACCCAAAAGATTATAGTAATAGTCAAGGTCTAAATCTATTGGTTCAGAAATACTGATTTGTTGAGCCCAAGCAGAAAGGCCTATGCAAAGAAAAAATATGGTGCACGTATGCTTTATCATGGAGTAGGAATTTTGGAATAAGCCCTTTTTACAATAAATTAAGAAAAAAGCAGATTAGTTTAGATATTGAGAGGGATTTGATAAAAATTAACCTGTTTTAACTAAGTATTTACAAAGCTATGTCTGTATTTAAGCAATTAGCTGGGGAAACCATGTATTATGGAATATCGAGTATACTCGGTCGCATATTGCATTTTATAGTACTTACTCCCTTTTATACAGATATATTTTCTAAAACGGAGTATGGTTTAGTTACGGAGCTGTTTACTTATTCAGCTATTTTGATGGTCTTATTCACCTTCAGAATGGAGACTACTTTTTTTAGGTTTGGAAGTGATCCTGGAAAGTTTGAACGATCCTTTTCCACATCTGCCCTATTTTTGCTGTTTTCTACACTAGCTTTTGTTATCCCCCTCTGGATTTTCTCTGATCAAATTGCTGCTAGTTTTAGCCTAGAGGGTCAGGCCTATTATATAAAGCTTATTCTATTGATCATTGGTTTTGACACTTTAGCAGCGATTCCGTTTGCCAAGTTGCGCTTGGAGCAAAAACCTCGGAAGTTTGCTTTTCTTAAGGTATTGAACGTTTTAATCAACTTGTTTTTTGTACTATTTTTCTTGTGGTTTGTTCCCAATTTTGGATCTGAATCTAGTTGGAGTGTGATCAAGAGTATGAATTTAGATGGGACAGGTGTGGTATATGTTTTTTGGTCGGGATTGGTCGCAAGTACTTTAATATTTCTGTTGCTTTTGGGCACCTTCAAAGGCATTAAACTTCAATTTGATTTTAGTCTATGGAAAAAAATGCTCGGATATACATTCCCCTTGGTCTTAGTTGGATTTTGTGCAGTCTTTAATAAGGAGGCGGGATATCTGTTCTTAAAATATTTACTTGGAGATTCTGTTGAAGAAGCCAGGGGTATAATCGGGATATTTTCAGCAAATGTGAAACTAGCAGTTATTATGAGCTTATTTACACAGGCCTATAATTATGCCATAGAACCGTTTTTTTTCAACAATAAGCATCGTGAGGATAATCGACAATTATATGCGGATTCGACTATGTTATACACCATGGTTACCTCTATTGCTTTTGTAGCTATCTTAGGATTCCTTCCCATACTTAAGCTTATCATTCGAAATGAAGAGATGTATGAAGGCTTAGGCGTAGTTCCTTTCTTACTGTTTGCTTATATATTGCTGGGCATCTATTATAATCTTTCTGTTTGGTTTAAGCTAACGGATCGAACGATATATGCCTCTATCATTGCTATTTCAGGCTCTGTGGTTACGGCGCTTGTGGCTATTTTGACTATTCCATCCTGGTCCTATTATGGAGTGGCTTTGGCTGCACTTGCCTGCTATTTAGTTATGGTTTCATTGTCTTATTTTTTGGGCCAGCGATACTATAAAATACCCTACAGAGTTGGTCGCATGGGCTTATATCTATTGATGGCTGTAGTTGTCAATGGTGGGAGAAAAATGATAGTTGATATGACTCAGCCAAGCTTTACGGTCGAGTTACTGTACGGTTTGATTACCGTTGTTTTGTTCATATTGATTGTTTGGCAGTTAGATCGAAAGTTCTTGAGAGGACTTTTATCACGGAAATAAAAGTTCTACCGTGTTAGATTTTCCCTGATCCAATCGAATAACTTCT
>JAURQA010000180.1 GCA_030836345.1 Bacteroidota bacterium | reverse complement strand
GTAAAACCTCTTTAGACCTTACGCCAGAAACCGTCCAGGTTCCTTTCGCAGTTTTAGTTATGGGTATACTTATTCCATTAACGCTTGCTTTTACTCGATCTACACTTTTGGCAAATTCCCTCATTAAGTAACTACCAGGAGTCCATGAAGGCATGGTAAAATGCAAATCGTCAGTACTTGCTTTTAACTCAATGGATATCTTGGCATAATGAGTTTGGGGATGAAGTATGGAGATTTTATAATTTAACATATCTTGCGCCTTAACGGTGAATTTAGTGCATAAAGAAAGGATCACTAATCCAACTGTCAAGATTTTGTTTTTTGACATGATGCAAATTTGGTTTAATTTTGCTGAAATACATGCGTGTTTCCTTAAAAAATTCAATGGTTCCTTTTATTCTTTTTGGAATAGGGGCTTCATTCGTATTGAGCTCCTGTTTAAAGGAGAAAGAAGGAAGTGCAGTTATGGCAGCAGAGGTTACTTACGAAAATACCATAAAAGGGCTCTTAAGTTCTAGAGGTTGCGTGGGATGCCACACGAGTCAAAGCCCTATTCTTACCGATTATACGAAAGTAAAGGATAACTTTACAGTGGTATTAGCCAGTATAAAACATGATGCAGGAACCAGTAATATGCCCAAATCAGGGAGTAAAATGCCCGATGCGGAAATACAAGCATTTGTTGATTGGGAAGCAGGATCCTTTAAAGAAAATTAAAAAATAAATGAAATTAACAGATATAGTATCAGTTTCAGGCATGCCTGGCGTTCATAAAGTAATTAGCCGTCATAAGACAGGGCTTGTTTTAGAGAATGTGCAAACTAAAAAAAGAACATCCACAGGCTTGCGTCACCGAGCTTCTAATTTAAATGATATTAGTATTTATACCGAGGAAGGGGATTTGCCTTTATGGGAAGTATTTAAGCGCTTAAAAAAGAAAGAGGATGCGAAAGAAGAACTTCCAACGCATAAGTCTTCTAAGACAGAGCTAGAGGCAGGTTTAGAGGCAGTTGCCAATACCTACGATAGGGAACGCGTTTACATCAGCGACATGAAAAAAATGTTTCAATGGTATCATATGGTTAAAGGCGAATTAGACTTTGATTCCTTGGGTAAAGAGGAGGGAGAAACCGAAGAGGCAGTTGCAACTATAGAAACGAAAGCGGCAAAGAAAGCGGCTCCTAAAAAAGCAGTAAAGAAAGCCCCTAAAGTATCGAAAGGTGCCGGAGGTGCTTCTAAAGTTCCAAAAAATTCCAACCGAGGAAAGTAAGTATACACTTATGAGTTTTAACTTACCATCCGACTTTAAGGTGAAGGATACTGAACAGTTAATAGCGCTGTATCAGGATTTAATTGCCTCTCCCATTGAAACGGAGGAGGCCCTCCGCGCTTTCCTCAAAAATGTAAGTGATTTTGAATCAGCCATTAGCGAGGATATGGCTTGGCGATACATCCATATGACTTGCGATACGGCCAATGAGGAGCATAACAAGGCTTATGAAGAGTTTGTAACGGAGATTCAACCCAAAATTGCCCCATTTGGTAATCAAATAAACAAAAAAATTGTAGATAGCCCAGTTGCCCGAGCGGTATTGACGGCTGAAGAGGATGCCATTTACTTTAAATCGTTAAAGAGTGCGGTGGATTTATACCGCGAAGAGAATATTGAGCTGAATGCTAAACTGGCTACACTGGCGCAAGAGTATGGCTCCGTAATGGGTGGAATGTCCATTACCATTGAAGGGAAAGAGCAAACCATGCAGCAAGCGAGTAATTATTTGTTAAAAACAGATCGTCCCCTGCGTGAGGAGGCTTGGAAAGCCATTTCAAATAAGCGTTTGGAGTCCAAAGAACAGTTGGAGGGCATCTTGGATGATATGATCCAGCTCCGGCATCAGGTGGCGGTAAATGCCGGCTTTGATAATTTTAGAGATTACATGTTTGTAGCCATGTGCCGTTTTGACTATTCGGTGCAAGACTGTTACGATTTCCATGAATCAGTAAAAAACAATGTGGTGCCTGTGGTAAAAAAGCAAGTGGCTCAACGAAAGGTTCAGATGAACCTAAACACACTTATGCCATGGGATACCGCGGTCCATCCGCAAGGCCTAGACCCCTTAAAACCTTTTGAAGCATCAGCAGATTTGATTGAGAATACCATTCACTGTTTCAATGATTTGGATGAATATTTTGGCAACTGCATTGCTACTATGCGCGATAAAAAATTCTTGGATTTAGAAAGTCGCATGGGAAAAGCACCGGGAGGCTATAATTATCCATTGGCCAAAACCAATATGCCTTTTATTTTCATGAATGCTACCGGCAATATGCGGGATTTGGAAACCATGGTTCATGAGGGCGGCCATGCCATTCATAGCTTTTTAATGGCTCCTTTAAAACTTAACGCATACAAGGATACACCGAGCGAGGTAGCGGAACTGGCCAGCATGAGCATGGAATTATTATCCATGGACGGCTGGAAATATTTCTTTACCGATGGGGCGGAATTAAAACGCGCCCGTGAGGAGCAATTGCAAGGCGTTCCAGGTACATTATCATGGATTGCGCAGGTAGATGCTTTTCAGCATTGGATCTATACCAATCCTGAGCATACCCGGCAAGAACGGGAAGCGAAATGGCTGAGTCTAAACAAAGACTATGGCACCGGAATGGTGGACTATACAGATTATATGGACGCTTTAACCTTCAGCTGGCACAGGCAGCTGCATATTTTTGAAGTTCCCTTTTATTACATCGAATACGGCTTTGCTCAATTGGGCGCCTTAGGTGTTTGGAATAATTACTTAAAGAATGGCAGTACAGCAATAAGGCAGTATAAAGAGGCTTTAACATTGGGGTACACCCGATCGATTCCAGAAATATATAAAACTGCCGGAGCAGAGTTCAACTTTAGCAGTACATATATTTCGGGACTCATGAGTCAAATAGAGAAAGAGTTGCACTTATAATTTATTTTTAAAGAATTTTAGAATTAGGTGGTAAAATATAAGGAATACTCTTATTTTTGCCCCTCATTACCGGAGAGATGGCAGAGCGGTTTAATGCGCTAGTCTTGAAAACTAGAGTCTGTAACAGGTCCGGGGGTTCGAATCCCTCTCTCTCCGCAAACCAAGCAAAGAAACCCGCAACAGCGGGTTTTTTTATGCTTATTGGTTTTTCTTAATTCTGTATATAATTTGTCCTTTATGGTTATATCGCAAAGCCATGCTAAGTTCGTGTCTTTTAGAAATGGAAGATCGAATTATACTTATAGCCACATTAAGATTACTCGACAATCGATTGTCTGAGCTGAAAGCAGCTGTACAAGAATTACAGAAACACTGCGTCAAAACAGAGCAGGGTATGCTTCAGTATGATTGGTACCTTTCAGAGAATTCAGACACTATTAAGGTTTTTGAAACTTACGTAAATTCAGAAGCAGTATTGTTTCACTTCGACAATTACAAACCATTTGCTCCTGCCCTCAATGAATACAGGACCTTTGTGAGTTTAGAGGTTTTTGGTAACGCTAGTGAGGCTTTGCGACAAAGAGTACAAAAGATTAATGCCCCACATTTTAAGGCTATTTCAAATTTTAATACGTTGAAATAATTTGTCTTACAGGCTGATCGTAATGGGTACAAATACGAATTGGCCTAAGAGCAGAGCTGCTTTATTTATTTTCTCGAATATGAATGCTATATGTTATTGGGCTTAAACCATCGCCAAAAAGGTAGAGAGAGCCCTTCTCTTTTTTGTATTGATTGTCTTCGCCAACTTCTACAGATTCAACTGTCCAATGGGGAAGGAGACTAATTTTTATAGAGGTTTGATGGATAGGGTTTAATACCTTCATTCCATTTATAATGGCATAATTCGGGGTGCTATTCGTTAATTTAAAGGTGTAATTACCTGTTTTGACCAGTTGTTTTGGAGTAAATTCTATAGTATTGCTGAATTGGATATTTCGTTTGAAAAATCGGATGGTACTTTGATTCTTGTAAGTCTTAAGTATATCTATCATGATATTGGAATGTTCAGACATTTTAGATTCATTTGTCTTTTCCGTGCAAAAAAGCAATGAGTTATATCCGTTATGGTAAATCTCTTCAGTCGAATTGGGATTTAGATTCAATTGGAATGTATACGTGGCTGTTCTATTCAAGGCGTCCATTCTTATGGTCTCTTCCACAAAATTAATGGGGGACGGTATTGGACCATTTTCCAGAACAGCTTGTGTAATCTGCCTGTCATTTACTTCCTCTGAAGGCAATTGATAATTCAGGGAAAATCGTTCTTCTGAATAGGGCAAAGCACGTATCGTGTGCATTCTCTTTGAAGGTATAAATACTCCTTGAACATTAACCTGTACCTCTTTTTTACTGTTAAGAGAAATTATAATCTTATCTGGTCGACACAAAATACTGCTCTCGCGTGGAACATATCCTTCCGAGTGTTGGCCAAAGTGTTGGGTGCGGATCACTTCCTTGCCATTCACGAATGCGTTAATGTGAACTGTAGTACTCGCATTTAATCTTCGACCGTTCTCTTGTTTTGGGAAAAATAAATCAATCGTTATGCGTTTTTCCCCCAAAGTATATTTTCTCGTAATCAAGGTATCATTTCCCGAGATGTAGGGCATAGAAAGAGCAGAGTCTTTCGCTACGTTCCACCGCAAATGAGACTGTATTTGAAGTACTGTGTCAGCACTGCTTATATCTACAAATATGGAGGGTCTGTCTGCAAAAGCAAACGAGATATTTACTAAAAAGGCGGCTAAAAAAAGATTTTTATTCATTTTCAATAGTTGGATGATTTATAGGTTTAGGCTTCTCTGTGAAACCGAGTGATTCTAATGAAACAATAACTATTCCATAAATATTGTATGATCATTTAACCAAGTTAGAAAAGTTATTTGTTTGAGATTTCTTGAGGGAATAAGGCATTCATTAAACACCTAAAAGGAAATGTGGATTGATATATACAATAATCATAAACACATCAATTATTTGATTGAAAAAGCTCGCCAAACGTCTGCTAAGATTGCATTTTTATCGCAGCGTGCTATTGCAAATTACTTACAATATCTAGGAAAGGCGGCCTTTATTTGCTTTACTGTTTTTATTCCTTAGCGTCGGCTTCTTCCGAACTCTCTATTGAAGGGAGTTCCAATATTTTCTTGGCTTCAACGGCTTCTATAGTTCCCACATCTTTTAATTTTCGGCTCATCACATTGGTTCGCGTATGGCGCAGTTCATCCAAGGATTTAGAAGCTGTATTTAATTGTTTATCTACTTTTTCTAGCTGGTCTGAGAATTTGTCAAACTCCGTCTTAACGGCTTCAAGAATTTTCCATACTTCACTGCTTCGTCTTTGAACTGCCAGGGTTCTAAAACCCATTTGCAAGCTATTTAATAGGGCAGAGAGGGTGGTAGGGCCAGTAATGGTAATGCGATATTTACGTTGCAATAATTCAAAAAGGCCAGGATGCCTTAACACTTCTGCATACAAACTCTCAATGGGTAAAAACATAATGGCAAAGTCCGTAGTATGCGGAGGATCAAGGTATTTTTCACTAATGTCTTTGGCGAAGGATTCCACTGTTTTTAGCAGCACTTTTTGGGCACTTGCGATGATTTCTTTTTCTCCTCCTTCATAGGCATTTTGTAGTATTTCATAGTTTTCTATCGGGAATTTAGAGTCAATAGGCATCCATACATCTTCATCGCTATCCTTTCCCGGTAATTTAATGGCAAACTCAACATGCGCTTGACTTCCTTTTTTGGTGGCTACATTTTTTGAATATTGATCTGTGGTTAAGAGTTGTTCAAGAATGTTCTCCAGTTGATATTCACCCAGAATTCCTCTTGTTTTTACATTGGATAATACCTTTTTCAAATCGCCAACACCAGTGGCTATATTTTGCATTTCGCCCAATCCTTTATGCACTTGTTCTAGACGTTCACTCACCAGTTTAAAGGATTCTCCGAGGCGTTTTTCAAGAGTGGTTTGCAGCTTTTCATCGACTGTTTTTCTCATTTCTGATAACTGCTGTGTATTGTCTTCGCGTATGGCATGCAGTTGTTTCTCTATGCTATCCTTTACCTCTTTAATGCTTTGAACAGACAGTTTGCTCAAATCACTTTGCTGCTTGCCAAAATCTTCAAATTTTTGACGGATGCCCTCGTTCAGATCTTTATTATTGATGGTGTTTGTGTCGGCAAAAGATCGCATGTTTTTGGTAAGTTCATTGCGGTTTTCTTTGGCAGATGCGCTGCTTTCTTGCCGATTGCGCTGAAACTCATCTTTGATGGATTTTTCGTTTCTTTCCAGAACGGCGTCAAACTTGATGACGGCGTTTTCTATCTCTTTAAGTTTCTCCAGTGGGAGTGCTTGCTGTGGTTTTTTCTTGATCAGCAGCAGTGTATTAATGACTGCCAAAAGCAGTATAATTCCGATGAGAATTTCGTTATCCATATGATTTTTTTAGTATGAGTGCTCAGGAGTAATTTGTGAATCCTGTCGTTTCGAAGTTAGGTTATTTCAGGAATAAAAACCCAAAGATAGATTTGGGAAATTATTCCTTTTCAAGCATTTCTTTCAATGTGCTTAGGGCTTGGTCCCAATTTTTGTTAGAGTGCTCATAGGCAGTTTCTGTGGCAAAATTATGCTGCTCTAAATATAGTAGGGTTCCATTATTCACTTCTTCTAATTCAAACGTAATCATCGAATAATTTTCAGGGGAATCGGGAAGTCCGGAAAAGGTACTCCAATAATCATAGGCGTAGGATTTCCCTTTTTCAAAGTTTAGGATGTGTCCTTTGTCAACAAACTCAATGCCCTTCCATTCTCCTTTAAAAAGTATTTCACTACCTATTTCCCAGCTGGTTACAACTGTGCATCCAAACATCATTTGTTTGAGCTTAATTGGATCAGTTAGGGCTTCCCAAACCTCTTCCTGGGTAGCTTTCAAAGTGATTTCTTTTTTGAGAATCTGGCTGGATTTCATTTTTTTCTTTATTCAGTGGTTTGTTTCAGTTACTTCAACAATTATTCCATAGGCACTTATTTATGCGAATAACTCGTTTATTTTGAACAGAGTTAATATGTTGATTTGCAAGGTCCTTGGGACGGTGTATCAAAAAAACATATAATTATTTTAGGATTTGTAAGTTTTGATATACATTTGCCTAAACGAATGGGCCATCGAGCTCGTTTACCTTTACTATCACAACACATTTAATGAATGATTTAACAAAACTGGCCACCCAGAGTGTAGCCAATCTTAAGCAAATGGCGAGTGCCTTAGGCATTGCCAATATAAGTAAATTAAAAAAGCAAGATCTTATCGATGCTATTAAAGGAGCTGCCGAATCTGCACCTCTGGCTACAGAAAGTATTGAGGGAAAAGAAGAGCAGCCGAAAAGAAAGAGACGTGCCCGGAAAGATAAGGAATCCGTGCATTCAGAAGCTTCTGGCGATAAGAGCGATACCCCTCAAAGGGAAGATGCACAGTCTGATAGATCGAATTACCCAAAATCTGATAGTCCAAAACAGGATGATCGCAAGCCTAGGGAGCATAGAAATAATACGAATAATAAAACCAATTACAACCAGAAAAATACCAATAAAAACAACAATAATCACAACAATAACAACAACAATCCGAACAGTAAGAATACTGATTCGAAGAAAAAGGAAGAGCCTGTAGAGTTAACCCCTGAACAAAAGAAAAGCAAGGAAATCATGAACACCATGATGGAACTAGAGGGTGTGGTTACTACTCAAGGTGTCT
>JAURQA010000179.1 GCA_030836345.1 Bacteroidota bacterium | reverse complement strand
GCTAATAAAGATAAGGTACCAGAAGAATGGGTGCGCAAGCAAACCCTCACTAATGCAGAAAGGTATATTACGGAAGAGCTGAAGGAATACGAAGAAAAAATCCTTAACGCACAAGACCAACTGAACCAAGTAGAAAGTTCCTTGTGGCTTAATTTTCTTTTAAAACTTCAAGACTTTGTTGAACCCGTGCAAGGCAATGCTAAAATACTTGCTCAGCTAGATTGTTTAATGAGTTTTGCTACCATTTCTTTAGAGAATAATTACTCAAAACCCGAAATTAATACATCACGAAATTTAAAACTAGTGAACTGCAGACACCCTGTTATAGAAGCTCTTATGCCGCCAGATGAGCATTATATTCCCAATACCATTAAGGTCAATGATGAGGGGGATCGACTGCTTATCGTCACAGGTCCCAACATGAGTGGAAAGTCTGCTTTGTTGAGACAAACGGCACTAAGTATCTTAATGGCTCAAATGGGATGTTTTGTTCCTTGCTCGGCAGCCAGTATAGGAGTTTTTGATAAGGTATACAGCCGAGTAGGCGCAAGTGATAATATTTCGCAGGGCGAAAGTACTTTTATGGTTGAAATGCTAGAAACTGCCAGTATTTTGAATAATGTTGGAGACAACAGCTTGGTTATTCTTGATGAAATAGGCCGAGGAACCAGTACCTATGATGGAGTAAGCTTAGCCTGGAGTATTGTAGAATACCTTCAAAGCCATCCAAACAAACCTAAAACCCTATTTGCCACCCATTATCACGAACTCAACGAGCTAGAGGATAAAATGGAAGGGATATCAAACTATCATATATCTGTAAAAGAAACAGCCGGTAAAATTATATTTTTGAGAAAATTGGTCAAAGGAGGGAGTGAAAATAGTTTTGGGATTCATGTAGCCCAAATGGCAGGTATTCCCAATAAGGTTCTTCTTAGAGCCAGTGAAATTTTAAATAGCCTAGAAGCTGATCGCTCACAAGTATCCAGAAGAGAAACTCTAAAAGATACGGATGCAGTTGATGTTTACCAGCTAAACATGTTTCAAACAGAAGACCCAAAAGTAAAAAAAATAAAAGACTCTTTGAGTAAGATAGACGTAAATGCTATTTCCCCCATTGATGCTTTACTCAAAGTACAAGAACTAAAAAACATGTTAAACGAATAATGCCAAAATTAGGATTTTTATATTACGCACTTTTCACCATCCTATTCATTGGATTCGGAATTTACCTACTCATGTATTTCAACTCAACAAACTCCACACTAGGAAAAGAGTTCTTTACCTTCTTTGGAGTATCCCTCATTATCCTCGGGTTAATGCGCGGTTTTAAGGCCTTCCAATTATTCAGAAAAAAATGAGATTTGCATTCATAGTAACTCTATTATTCTTAAGTTCTTGTTCCCAGAAAGAAGGTGAGAGTCTTATTTCAGGAGACACCACCATTCTTGTGGAAAGCAGCGACTCGGTTGCGATAACACAGCAGTTGGATATATTTAACAATGATTATCCGAAAGCGGGCATTAACTTATCTTTTATTCCTGAAAACTACGCGATAGGTCAATTTTTAGCAGATAGTGCGCGAGTGCTCATTTGTGATAGGAATCTCACTCCTGAGGAACAAAATAGTATTAATGCTCGTAATGTAAAATTACGTTCCTATCTTATTTCAGCAAAAAGCATCGCCATAATTACGCATCCCTCAAACCCTTTGGTAAGTTTAAATCAAAACGATCTTAAAAAATTTATTGAGGGAGACTTGGAAGAAACTGAATCATACTCCCTGCTCATAGCAGATGGCAATAGTTCTATTTATTCCTACCTCAAGCGCACTTTGGGCAGTCCAAAAGTAAAAAGAGCGGGCTCAGAAACTGAACTAATAAACAAGGTTGCAACCAACATAAATGTAATAGGGCTTGTTCCTGTAGATTATCTAATAGATGAAACAAGTAACCGCAAGAAAAAAAACTTGTACCGCATTAAGGCTATTCCCATCCGGAGCAACCAAGATCAACAATTATACTCCGCTGCAACCCCAAATATGAAAGGGTTAAAATACCCCTTAGTTCAGGAAATATACCTCCATGACGCCCAAGGAAAAAGTGGCTTAGGAACCGGGCTAGCTGGATTTATGTTGTCAGATAGAGGTCAATTAATTTTTAAGAAAATGGGCTGGTACGCAGTGAGGAATAGGGAAAGAGACATTTTGATTGCCAATTAAGTTTACTTTTTCAACACAAATTGTATAATATTATAAGAAGTTTAAAGTTTAATTAGAAATAAAGTATTTTTTTTGCAGAGAAGATGAAAAAATTCATTCAATATATTGTAATAAGCGCCATTCTAGTATTCAGTTCAGTTGCTGCACAAGCGCAATCCATCAAAGAGGCTCAAAAATTCATGCGTAACGAAATGTATGAAGACGCAGATAAGGTTTTAAAAGAACTCATTAACGCTAAGCCAAAAGACCACCAACCATACTATCTATTGGGATTAAATCACTCCACACGTGGAGATTACGACCAAGCCATGAAAGTGTTTCAGGAGGGTTTAGTAAATGCACCCAAGTGTAAAATCAATCAAGTAGGAGTTGGATACGTTAAACTAATGAAAGGCAACGCAGATGGAGCAAGACAAGATTTTGATGCTGCTTTAGCCCAATCAAAAAATAAACTAAAAGCCGAACTAAACCGGGAAGTTGGACGAGCCTACATTAATAAAGGTAACGAAGACGAGAAAAACTCTGTTTTTTGGGGCAAAATGGCCGAGCAATATTTAGGAAATTCCAAAGCATTAAAGCCCAGTCAATTTGAAACTACCCTACTCTATGGAGATGCCTATATGCTAAGCCGTAAGTCAGATGCAAGTAAAGCCACGGAACAATATATTCTTGCCGGTCAACTAAACGAATCAGATCCGATTCCACTGATTAAGCAAGCCGATGTTTTTAGAAGAGCAGGTAACCCAGAAGTTGCTAAAACGTATGCTGAAGAAGCCATTGCAAAGGATGAGAATTTTGCTCCAGCCTATCGTGTTATGGGTTCCATTTTGAGTGACTTAAAGCAAAACACCAAAGCATTGGAGTATTTCGAAGAATACCTTAAAAGGAATAACAACCTATCAGCCAGAAGAGCCTATGTATCGAGTTTGTATCTCAACGGAAAATACGACGCGGCCATTGCCGAAGGAAAAGCACTCTTAGAGAAAAAAGATTTTGCAAATGTGTATGGAGTAATTGCTCTTGCGCACGTTTCTGCAGACAAAAAAGATATTGCTTACAATCAAGAAGGATTGAGATATTTTGAACTTTGGGAGCTCAAAGAGTTTAAGCCAAAAAATAGAGTCTTAGGACAATATGAGCTATTTCAGAAAGCATCTCTCTTGCAGAGAACAGGTCAATTTGATGCAGCAGAAGGATTATACCTTGAATCAATAAAAGATACCTCTGAAACAAAAGCAGCACTTATTGAGTCCGTGGCTAACATAATGTACCAAAATGAGAACTATGTTAAATACGTGGAGCTCATGGAACTTAAGGTGGCAAAAAATGGATTTTCTACGTTAAATGATAAGATTAATTTAGGTTCTGGATATAGTAAAACAGGCCAGTATTCAAAAGCATTAGCTTCATATAAAAGCATGTTAAAAGACGACAGCACAAACTATGGAGCATATAATCTAATCGCTAGAACCATTATGCAAACGGATACTAATGATGTGTCTGGAGACGCAGAAATGAATTACTCTAAATGGATAAATAGCTTTAGCCCAGAGAAATTCAGAGAGAATAAATCTAAAATAAAAGAATCCTATCAAATTTTGGCTGGTGCTGCCCAAAGACGAAAAGACTGGAAAGGTATGTTGAAGCATTTTAAAAGCATCGTTAGCGTAGATCCAGAGGATGAAAATGCTATTCAAACATTAGGTCAACTAGAAAAATATGTTGCTCGTTTGAATGCAAGTCAATCAAGCGAAGATTAATAAGAATAAAACAACAAATGAAGCCTTATGCCTTGTGTGTAAGGCTTTTTTACTTAACTATGATTCCCAATACCATCAATTTAAGTATATTTGAGATTTGAGATTTCTATTAATCATAGGCTTAGTTTTAATTTCTCATTTCGTTCAAGCACAAGTAATCGAATATTTGTACTTGGAAGAGGGAGAAGAGTTGACTCATTTAAAGAAAATAAAACTAGACACCAGTCAAATAGAAGATGCTACAACATATGCTCATTTAATTGCATCTGCCTCTATTTTTCAAGAAAATCATCGCCTGCAGCGCAGAGCAAGCAGCAATGATGCCTATGTAAACTTACAGACCTATCTTAAGACCATTAATATAGAAAAAGTTTGGGATAAATTTACTGGCGGCCTCAGCAGATCGGGAAAAGAGATCATTATAGCCATCGTAGATGACGGAATCGATACCCTGCATGAAGATTTAAGACAAAATATTTACATCAATGCCGGCGAAATTAAATGGAACGGCATGGATGATGATGGAAATGGGTACATCGATGATTATTATGGATGGAATGGCGCAGACTCCACAGCAAAAGTAAATAGCCTCTATGGAGGTACTCATGGCACTGCTATTGCCGGTATTATTGGGGCTAGAGGGAATAATGATACTGGAATAACTGGAATTAATTGGAATACTAAATTACTCAACTTATCCTCTTTTGGCTATAGAAATATTGGCGGAGACTACTCCGTAGCCAACTGCTTTGAGTATATTTTAGCAAATAAAAAAATATATAATCAAAGCAATGGAAGCAAAGGTATAAATACGGCTATTGTGAGTTTGTCTATTGGTATAGAAGATGAGTTTCCCGTAGATAATCCCATTTGGTGCGCATACTTAGATAGTTTTGCAGTGCATGGCATAATGGTTTCGAATGCCACTCCTAATTCGCCTAAAAATATTGATATTACTGGAGATATTCCATCCACCTGTTTGAGTAGGAATCTGATCACTGTGAATAATGGCAAAGATAAAATTGCGAACAACAGCGCTTATGGAACGACTCATATAGACATAGCCGCTGATGGCCTC
>JAURQA010000178.1 GCA_030836345.1 Bacteroidota bacterium | reverse complement strand
GTGTAAAGCGGGCATTAGAGCTTTGTTTGTCAGAACAAAAATCTAAAATTTCAATAGATTATTCATTCCCCTATTCCTATCAATTATTTGTTCTGGCGCCAGAAAGAGATGCCCTGTATGACAGAATTAATTCGAGGGTAGATGGAATGGTTAAAAATGGCTTGGAAGCGGAGGCTCAGAATCTTCATGGCTTTTTGCCTGAAGGAATTAAAACCGTGGGATACTCAGAGATATTTGATTATTTCGATGGTAAAGTCTCACTAGAGGAGGCGATAGCCAAAGTGAAGCAACATTCAAGGAATTATGCTAAACGACAATTGACTTATGCACGTCATCAATTTAAAGAAGCCATTTGGCTCGAGCCAAATACGGCTAAAGACACTATTTTTGCGCGCATATAATTATGGTTATTGAATTCACACAGGCGGCACTTATTGGATTACTTACTCTTACTATTCTTGAAGTAGTATTAGGCATTGATAATATTGTTTTTATTTCCATACTTGCGGATAAAGTTAAGGAGGAAAAGAAGCAGATTCTCGCAAGGAGAATTGGTTTATGGATGGGTATGGTGGTCCGCATCATCCTGTTGTTTTTTATTAAATGGATTATGAATCAGGAGTCAAACTCACTCTTTGTACTTTTTGAGCATGATATTTCAGTCAAAGATTTGATATTGATTTTGGGTGGTTTGTTTCTTCTTGTGCAAAGCACGAGAGAAATTCATGAAAAATTGAGAAATAAAGTGGTTGATGAGGAATCACAATATGAAAAGACGAAGATGTCTTCAGTTATTTGGTCTTTATTCTTTTTAAACGTCGTATTTTCATTAGATTCTGTAATTACTGCTGTTGGAATGGCCGATCAATTGTGGGTAATGATAGCTGCAGTTATTTTATCCATGGCAGTTATGCTCTTTGCTGCAAAGCCCATTGCAGATTTTGTGAATGGCACACCTTCAATCAAAATATTGGCTCTTTCATTTCTGGTTTTGATTGGAGTGTCTTTAATTGCAGAAGGCATGGATCAACATTTTGAGAAGGGCTACATTTATTTTGCTATGGCCTTTTCTTTTTTAGTAGAATTAATTAACCTTCGATTAGATAAAAATCATGGGATCAAAAATAATAAATAGTGTTTTTCTTTTTTGTGCTTCAATTGTTTTCATTTCATGCGGTGAACAAAAAAAGGCCATGACAAACTATTTTGGAACATGGGACTTAACCAGTGCCTATGATACCAATCTTGAAGGCTTGAATGCAACTTTAGAATTCAGAGGTGAAGAGCGTGTTTTTGGAAATAGTGGCTGCAATAACTTTTCAGGAACCTATGGTTTGAATGAAGAAAACAGAACCTTGAGCTTTGGTCCTTTAAGGTCGACAAAAATGGGCTGTGAGGAAGCGAAAAGTAACTGCCAACGTTTGTTTTTTAGAGCGCTAAATAATACAGCAAACTACCTACCAAAAAAAGAAGGCATTTATTTACTGAGTTCAAATAGGAAGATACTCGCCTTCATAAAAAAGCGCTAATTTAGAACTCCTGTAAGGAGTTTTAGAACAGCCTTAGCCATTTTGTTCTCCGTATCCAAAAGAGGATTAATTTCAGTAATTTCAAAGGCGGCAACCTTTGGATGGTTAAATAGTTGGTCGAAAACGATCTGACTTTCCTCAGAATTTAACCCATTTGGAACCGGTGTTCCCGTTCCAACAGAGATAGATGTATCCTGGCAATCTACATCAAAGCTAACATAAATCATATCGCAAGAACTCAGATATTCCAAGGTTTCTTCCAAAACGGCGGTAATTCCTTTGCTATTCACCTCGCTGGGGAAGAAGCTCCGTATATTGTGCTTCTTAGCCATATGCTCTTCTGGTTTTTCAAAGTCTCTTACTTGAATAAATACAATATCCTCAGGGTTTATTTTAGGCGAAATCTGTTTATTGCCCAATGATTTTATGTTTTCCCAGTACCCTTTATCAAATTCAGAGACCTCGTTGCATTGTTGCTCTTTGTTATCATCCCCAATTAATGCATTTAAGGGCATGCCATGAATGTTTCCTGATGGAGAGGTATAGGGAGAGTGTAAATCGTAGTGCGCATCAACCCATATTGCTCCAATTCGCTTATTGGGAAATGCGTTTTTTAAACCACTAAAGGCACCAATGGCATTGCTATGATCACCCGTTAAAACCAATGGAAAATGGCCTGCTTGTACCATTTTTTCGGTATGCGTGCAAAGCGCATCTAAAGCCTTATAAACACTTCCTGCATTTTTTGCATGTTGGTTTTCATTATTTGGATTGTAAAAGTCATTGAATTCTGAACACTGAGTCCATTCTATATTGTCAAATAAATCCAATCCTTGCGCTCTTGATTCTAGTACTAAGGCGGAAGGACCAAGGCTTGCTCCTCTTTTCCCAGCTCCGTTTTCGGATGCTGATTCAATGATTACAATATTTTTCCGCATGTCGCGAAATTACAAAAGAAACACTGAAATACTCGTATGCTACTCCGCTACAATTCCATTGCTGAGTTGCATTCAGGTATTTTAGAATGGATGAATTTTAAGTCATTTCTTATCGAAGTAAGTGAACATTTCCATTGCGAAGGAACCCAACTCCAGTTATAAATTGTGCAAAAATCTGATATCCATAAACCCCTTCTGGAGCGTCAGTTCCCATGTATGTTCCATCCCATCCTTCATTTGGATCCGTAGATATATATATGAGCTGGCCCCATCGATTAAATACCTTGATGCTGTATGACTTTACCGCAGAAAGTTCTGCCGGTTTAAAAAGTTCATTCGGTCCAAATTTATTTGGTGAGAACGCTGTTGGGATAAAGGCTAACTGATCACTTGTAACAAATAGTTGTTTTTGTGCTGTGTCAAAGCAACCCAGGGAATTCCACACTTTAAGAATAACCATCTTATTGCCAAGTTCAGTGTAATTATACTTTGGATTTTCTTCAGTACTTATTGCTCCCTTTTGGAACGTCCATTCATAACTATTTTCTCCAGTGCTTTCATTGGTAAATTGCACCGGTACTCCAGATGAATTGCTGTTTAAAACGATC
>JAURQA010000177.1 GCA_030836345.1 Bacteroidota bacterium | reverse complement strand
ACTAGATTTGGCGTATAACGACTGTAAAATGAGTGATTTGATGGACGCACTCACCGATCCTAACATCATGGAAAGATATGGATTCGATGAATCCGAATTGGGTATGATTAGGGATTGGATAGTCAGTTACAACATACATTTTGGACTGGTAAATTCACATAAGTATAGCTTATCAACGGCCTTAACGTCATGGTGGAGAGGTTATTATGTAGAACACCGGAATTTTACACATCAACCCGAAATTGCTCCCTCTAAAAGAGTAAAAAATTCCGATCAATTGTCTACTCTTTCCAAGCTTCAAATGCTCTATGATGATATGTTAGAGTTAGTTTTTTCACCAGAAACCGAACGGCTTAACACGGAGTGGTTGGTGATCTTACGTGAGCATTTTGTTCGGATATTTAAAGAAAGCGCCGGCTCAAATCCACGCGGATACAATTGGGTAATTCACTGGTTTGAACAACTTTCAGAGGAACTTACTTATGCGTCGTCCTCTGTTAGCTATGAGGTATTTATGGGTTGGTTCCGTAATGTACTTGTTCAAAAGCAGGATCATTCATCATCTTTTGGTACCGGTGTGTTAGTCAGTAGTTATATCCCAAACCGATTATTGCCATTTTCGTATACAGCCATGCTGGGCTTAAATGAACGCGAATTTCCTGGTAATCCACAGCGTCCTGTTTTTGACCTCATCCATCAGCAGCCTTTAGTGGGAGAACGGCAGCGGAAAAAAGATACATCTCGCTTATTTATTGAGCGGTTGGCTCTCACTAAATCTCAGTATTTCTTAAGCTATATCGGTAGGGATACACACACTAATTCCGAAAAAAATCCCTCCCCACTGATTACCCAGTTACGTTATCTTCACAAAGGGGCCGAATCCACTCAAAAAGAGCAAACCACTTCCCCGGAAAGCAGTAACAAAGCTGCGTTGACTTTTCAAGAACATCGCTTACATGCCTTTGCTAAACCGTATTTTAGCCATAAAGAGGGAAAAAACTCATTTAATAAAGAGCACTATCAGCAATGTTGTTCACTATATGGTCATGCAGAACCCTCTAAGCATACTTTTTTTGTGGATACTACCTTGGTATTAAATGACTCGAGCACGGCTATTACCAACACTCCGGGTTCTGAAAGTGGGGGGCAATCGAAGATTGACCTGGATGATTTGATTCGGTTTTACACGCATCCAACTAGGTTTTACCTTGAAACGACATTGCATGTACAAGATTCTTACGCTCCTTTGGTCGTTCAGGATTATGAGAGTTATACCGTCGAGGGTTTGGACAAGTATGAGGTTAAGCTTAGTATTTGGGAAGCTCTGGAGGATGGGGTAGGGTGCAAAGAGTGTTATGAGTATCTACGGAGCATTAAAGTAATACCCCCACATTCAACCTATTACACGGTCTTTGAAGAATTATTTGATCAACTTCAGCAATTTTATTCACAGGTTAAAGAAAGCATTCAAGGCTTAGAATTGAGGTCTTTAACCATAAACACTTATACCCATAGTTTGGAAGGCCAACTTCCGATATTAAGCAGTGGTGAGTTCAAGGAATACCGATTGGGTAGGCTACAGGCAAAGCATAAAGTGGGATTCTTTGTAAAACATCTTTTGAAGGCTGCCACTGGTTCCCAAGAAGGATCCGATTATTATTATATCGATAAAAAAAACTGGGCCTTACATTTAGCACCAATACGCCCTGAGGTAGCCCAGCAGCAATTAGAACAGTTGATACATTGGTATGTACACGCTATGCAGTCTAAAGAGTCTTTGATATTTTTCCCTGAAAGTTCACTAAGCTACGTTGAGGCGCTACATAAAAAAGGGGACGAGCCCTATGCACTTGAAAAAGCAATGTCGGCTTGGAAACAGAAAAATAAGTCGTATGGGTATCCTGGGGAGGGCGAAGATCTCTGGAACAATATAAGTTGGTTTGATGAAGACCCCTTAGCCACCCAAGCCTTTCAGGATAATAGTCATACCTTTTGGGCAAATTGGATGGATATTGCTACTAAAAAAGTCCTGGAGGGTTAATACATGGAGCATTTTGATGTTACTCATGCGCCATTAGAGGGCGTTCACTTAGTTGAGGCGAATGCAGGCACCGGCAAAACATTCAATATCAGTTCCTTGGTGGTTCGCTTGATTGCAGAGGGTGCACTGGATCTGAAAAATATTTTAGTGCTCACCTTTACCGAAGCGGCCACCATAGAGTTAAGGGCTCGAATTCAGCATCGCTGCAGGGAAGTATTGGAGCTTTTTGAAGCAGAAAATGAAGCAGAAGCAACTGAAAAAATGAAGGAGGACCACTTTTTAGCCTATTGTAAAAACCGCTATGATCAGGATCCTGAGGCTCAGAAACGTCTGCAAGAAGCAGTGACCACCTTTGATGAGGCCAACATTTCAACCATTCACGGTTTTTGCCAAGGTCTATTAAGATCGTATCCTTTTCAGTTTGATGTGCGCCCCGATTTTGAATTAGTACCTAATCCATCCCTGTTCATTCTGGAAGTTATTAGGGAATTTTGGAGAGTGTTTCATACCCCAACTGACCACCCAATGATTCAACGCATGCAGTACCTT
>JAURQA010000176.1 GCA_030836345.1 Bacteroidota bacterium | reverse complement strand
TAATGAGGATGGAACCATATCAGAAGCAGGGATTCTTTTTGTAGGTAAAGATCGATTTGAAGCCCGAGATTTATGGGAAAAAGAACTAGACAAACAGGGCCTCTTGGTAAAAGTAGAGGAGTATACACACAATATTGGGACAAGTGAGAGAACTGGAGCCGTGGTTGAGCCGCGCATAAGTACTCAGTGGTTTATGGATATGCAAAAGTTCATGAAAAAGAACCCAGAAGTGCTTTCATCTGTGATGGATGATGAAATAAGATTTGTTCCCAAAAAGTTTAAGAACACCTATTCCCATTGGATTGAGAATATAAAGGACTGGAATATTAGTCGACAGCTATGGTGGGGGCATCAAATACCTGCATGGCATTACAGCGACGGCACGTTTAAAGTAGCAAAAACAGCCAAAGAAGCCGCCAAAAAGTATACTGAAGATGGGAAAAGTGTAAGCCCAGAAGACCTCACACAAGATCCAGATGTTTTGGATACCTGGTTTAGCTCATGGCTATGGCCGATATCTGTATTTAATGGCATTGAGAACCCTAACAATGAAGATATTAATTATTACTACCCAACCAATGATTTAGTGACAGCTCCCGAGATTTTGTTTTTCTGGGTAGCACGAATGGTTATGGCAGGTTATGAATACAGGAAAGATATCCCATTTAAGACGGTTTACTATACCGGTATCGTAAGAGATAAGCAAAGGCGTAAAATGAGTAAGAGTTTGGGCAATAGTCCAGACCCTCTAGATTTAATCGCAGAGCATGGAGCAGATTCCGTTCGAATGGGAATGCTACTTTGTTCTCCTGCAGGGAATGATATTTTATTTGATATCAGCCAAGTAGAGCAGGGGCGAAATTTTGGCAATAAGATATGGAATGCTTATAAGCTAACACAGATGTGGATAACCGAGGAGAAAGAGGAATCTGAAGCTGCAAAACAAGCGCATATTTGGTTTCAGTCTAAAGTGGATGAAACCTGCGTTATTATTGAGAAAAATTTCCAAAATTATCGATTAAATGATGCCTTAATGAGTATTTATAAGCTCATTTGGAACGATTTCTGTTCTACCTATTTAGAGGCATGTAAGCCCAATTTTGGCTCAAATCTTAGCATTTATACATACCAGAATGTATGTTCTCATTTTGATGTCCTAATGAGAATGCTGCATCCCTTTATGCCTTTCATCACTGAAGAGATATATCAATTACTAAAAATAGGGAATTCAGAGGCTTGTGTTATTAGTAATTATCCAAAAAAGCAGACAGCCGCATTATTTGTGGATGAGGCGCTAGAAATAGTCAGTGAAATCCGAGCAATAAGATCCGCTCAAGGCTTGTCTCCAAGGGAGAAATTACGTGTTTTTGTGGAAACCAATCAACGCAATATGTGGTCTTCCTTAGAGGCAATGATTAGTAAGTTGGCCAATGTAGATATATCCTATAATGGCAAGCCAGAAGAAGCACATAAACAATGTTTAGTGGGTAGAGATACCTGTTTTGTTCTCTTAGGAGATGCTATTGATACGGAGGCAGAGACTAAAAAGCTAAAATCTGAATTAAAACACCAAAAAGGATTCTTAATAGGCGTTCAGAAAAAGTTAGGAAACGATAAGTTTGTGGCTAATGCTGCTGCTGAGGTGGTGGATAGGGAACGTCAAAAACAAGCGGATGCAGAGTCTAAAATAGAAGCTTTAGAAAAGGCTATTGCTGCATTAGGTTAATTATACCCTAAGAGCAGCGTTTAGTTTTAAAGGATATCTATTGATTAGAACTCCCTTGTATAGTGACTTCATCGTTTATTATAAATAGATACTTAGTGGTTTATTATTAAGAAAACGTTAAATTGTGCTAAGCATCACATAGCCGTTGGTAAATTGCTTTCCACACACTAAATTTGCATTGCAAATAGCATTTCTATTTGCATGTATAAACACACCACAAAAATCATACACGAAGGCTTAACATTTGATGATGTTTTGGTTGTTCCTTCTTATTCTAATGTACTCCCACGAGATGTGGATACCAGTACTTTTCTTACTAAAAAACTGAGGTTAAATATACCTTTAATTTCTGCTGCTATGGATACGGTTACAGAGAGTAAAATGGCCATTGCTATGGCGCGTGAAGGTGGAATTGGGATTATTCATAAGAACATGACCATCGCTCAGCAAGCTGCTGAAGTAAAAAAGGTTAAGCGAAGCGAAAGTGGAATGATCTTAGAACCCGTAACACTTGAAGCAGATGCCACACTCGAAAACGCACTGGGTTTAATGAAAGAGCATAAAATTGGGGGAATACCAGTTATAAATTCAAATCGAATGCTTGTTGGAATAATCACCAATAGAGATTTACGTTTTCAAAAAGATTTGACCCAAAAGGTCGGTGATGTAATGACTAAGGAAGGTTTAATTACTGCTAAGAAAGGAACTGATTTAAGGCAGGCCCAAGATATATTGGAAAGCACAAAGGTGGAAAAACTACCGATTGTGGATGAATCCAACGTTTTAATTGGTTTAATTACTTTTAAGGATATTCAGAAAGTAAAAAATTATCCTCGTTCATGCAAGGATAAACATGGTAGATTGGTTGTTGGTGCAGCAGTAGGGGTAACAGCAGATACTGTAGAAAGAGTAGAAGCACTCGTAAAGGTAGGGGTAGATGTAGTTGCTATTGATACAGCCCATGGACACCATCAAGGAGTGTTGGACGAAGTAAAAAAGATAAAAACTAAATTCCCTGAACTTCAAATCATTGCAGGAAATATAGCTACAGGAGCCGCTGCCAAGAAACTAGTAGAAGCAGGTGCTGATGCCGTTAAGGTGGGGGTAGGCCCAGGAAGTAATTGTACCACACGTATTATTGCGGGTATTGGAATGCCTCAATTAAGTGCCATTATAGATGTGAGCGAAGCCTTAGCAGGAACAGGGGTCCCCTGTATTGCAGATGGAGGTATTCGATACAGTGGGGATATGGTAAAAGCCATAGCAGCAGGAGCTAATTTAGTTATGGCCGGAGGCTTGTTTGCTGGAACCGACGAAAGTCCGGGCGATACCTCCTATTTCGATGGCAGGCGTGTAAAAAGTTATAGAGGTATGGGTTCAATAGAAGCCATGAAAGAGGGAAGCAAAGACCGGTATTTTCAAGACGCAGAAGCCGAAGTTCAAAAATTGGTTCCAGAGGGTATTGTAGGAAATGTACCTTACAAGGGCTTACTTAGTGAAGTGGTTTACCAGTTGCTCGGTGGGCTCAAATCAGGAATGGGGTATAGTGGATCAGAATCTATTTCAAAACTACAACAAGCTGAATTTACCAGAATTACAAATGCAGGAATGCGAGAGAGTCACCCTCATGATGTAGCTATTACCAAGGAAGCACCTAATTATAGCAGGTAGCGAAGTTTACAAGCTATAAAATAAATAGAAAAGCCCCAAGCTATTGAGTTTGGGGCTTTTCTATGGGACTAGATTTTATTTGAAATACGAAAAGTCGTGATTTTCTTCAATAGCTAGCAATGCATGGTACATCAAGTCAATGCAGCTTTGAACATCGTCCTCATGCACGGTCTCTACAGTTGTATGCATGTATTTAAGCGGAAGCGATATTAATGCACTTGCCACACCTTCAGCACTATACGCAAATGAATCTGTATCTGTTCCGGTGCTTCTTGAAACTGCCGCACGTTGAAAATCAATCTTATTCTTCTTGGCTGTATCTTTTAATAATTGGAGTAAATTATTTTGGACTGCTGGCCCAGTGGTAAGAACAGCACCATCGCCACACTTACAGCTGCCAGAAAGTTTCTTGTTATACAAAGGGGAATAGGTATCGTGGGTCACATCTGTAACTAAGGCCACATCTGGTTTTAGGCGTCGGCTAATCATTTCAGAACCTCGAAGCCCTATTTCTTCCTGCACGGCGTTTACTACATATAGGGTAAAAGGTAGCTTCATTTTATTCTCTTTAAGTTTTCGAGCTACTTGGGCAATCATAAAACCACCCATGCGATTATCTAAGGCTCTACCCACAATGTATTTTTTATTCAATCGGTACATAGAATCTGTAAAAACCACGACAGAGCCTACGTGAATGCCCATTTTTTCGACTTCCTCATCGGAGCTTGCACCCACATCAATAAAAATAGAGTCTTGTTTCATGGAAGGCGTTTTTCCCTCTCTTACATGTATTGCAGGCCAGCCAAATACCCCGTCAACGGGTCCCTTTTCGCCAAATAGTTTCACTCTCATGCTTGGGGCAATTGAAAAATCACTGCCGCCATTTCTTCGAACGTAAATATATCCATCCTTGCTTACGTAATTGACAAACCAAGAGATTTCATCAGCATGAGCTTCAATGACAACCTTGTATTTTTTCCCTGGGTTTATGACTCCCACAGCCGTTCCATAGGTGTCTGTAATAACTTCAT
>JAURQA010000175.1 GCA_030836345.1 Bacteroidota bacterium | reverse complement strand
GTTTATGTACTTCCTAAACACTTAGATGAGAAAGTAGCAGCACTTCACTTAGAAAAAATAGGTGTAGAGTTGGAGGAGCTGAGCCAGGACCAAGCTGATTATATCGGGGTAGGTTTAAGCGGCCCATACAAGGGAGAGGCCTACAGGTACTAATCTATAAGAATGTTAAATTATAAAACCACCTCTTTTAGGGGTGGTTTTTTGTTTATACCCATTTTAATTATTGTCCTATTCAGCCCAAATAGTTTTCATAAAAATGCCCAAGCATATTACTTGGGCATTTAATTATACGGAAGGTTCCTATGTTATCGAATAATATGAACCGTCCCTTTATATTGATAAAATGTTCCATCAAAATACAGAAAGGTAATCAAATAGGCATAAGCACCATCGGGTAGAACCTCTCCTTTGTAATCTTTTCCATCCCAATACTCACTTGGGTTTTCTGTCCTAAAAACGATGCTACCCCAGCGATCGTATATAGTCATTATATAATCCTCCATACCATAGTCGCTACTTCCCCTAAATAAATCATTAAGGGTTTCATCATTTGGGCTAAACGCATTTGGAATATGGTATAGTAATTGAGGTTTTAACAAGTAATTTTTGTCAATAGAATCGGAGCAACCCTGGATGTTTGATACCCATAATTGCACGGATAAATTGCCCGTATCAAAAAATGTTTTATTTACTTTTGGCAATAAATCAACATCAGGCAATTTGTTATACGTCCACCTGTATTGGTTTGCCCCGGTACTTGTAGAGGTAAATTCATAATCACTTTCATTCCCTCTGCTCATTAAGTAAACTCCTGCGAAGTTTGCTTTAGGTCTTGGATATACGGTTACTCGCTGCGTATTACTTACTCCAACACAGCCCTGATCACTTATTACAGTTAATTCTGCATCATAAACTCCCTCTGCAGCGTATATATGAGTAGCTGGAACAGCAGTTCCTGTTCTGCCATCGCCAAATTTCCAAGCATAACTGGCTATGGTTCCTTTGCTTAATGCAACATTTTCTGTAAAGGTCACAGGATCTCCAATGCATTGATTGCCCGCGCTAATACTAACGACTGGATTGGCCAGTAATTCTATACTTTGGTTTGTACTTGTTTTACAGCCCCTATCACTTTCTACTTCTAAACGTAAATCGCATTTTCCTATATTGGGCAAAACCAGCGGACCAATGTCCTTGGTATTAAAGTTTGCTCCAGGGGTAAGTAGCCAATTATACTGTAAGCCATTGGCACCATTTACTGCGGTTGAATTAGTGATAACAAAACTATTTACATCTTCACATTGAGTGCTATCGTCAATAGAGAACAGAGCTTGTGGAACTCCAAAAACCTTTACAGCTCTTTCAAAGGTATCATAACATACCTTCTCTGCTTCAGTGATAAGACGTATGGTATAGGTGCCTGGGTTGGCAAAAGTGATTCCTTTAGGGTTAATCGTTGTGCTGGTTGTTCCATCTCCAAAATCCCAATTTGTGGCATAATCAAGCACAAGGAACGAGTGCGTAAAATCAAAGGCGTTTGACCCAATGCAAAAACTATCAATATTGGTGGTAAAAATAGATTGTGGTTTATCAACAACCCGTACGTTTAAGTCTTGAGAGCCCTCGCAACCAGGACCATCCGTCAAAACAAGACTCACCGTGTAATCCCCAGGTGTGGCATACGTATGCTGTGGTTTAGCTACCGTGTAAGTTGTTCCATCTCCTGTATTCCAATTGTACTTTATGGCGCCGGTACGGTTTTTAACAGTTTCAAACGTAAAGGAATGTCCAGGAAAGCATTTCAAGGTATCCGTAGCATTTAATTTAACCTCAGGCATCGAGTCCACTTGAACCATACGCTCTATAGAATCCATACAGCCATTATTCGTTTGAATAACTAGTTTAATCGTTTTAGAACCGACCGTGCTAAAATTCTTCGAAAAAGAAGAAACAATAAAATTTGAACCATCCGACAAGGTCCAATTATAATTGAAGTTTTCTCCCGGACTTGCCGTAGAGTTACTTTCTACATCAAAAAAGTTTGAAGAAATGCAATTGTTGGAGTCTACGATACCAATAATTGCTTTAGGTTCATTGTAGATTTTTACATTAAAATCTGCACTATCTATGCAATTATAATTATTTGTAACAATGATACTTATCCGTTGAGTGCCCGTGTCATTAAAGGTAATATTCCCTGAATTTGTGCCGTTTTTCACAAACGCTCCGTTTTTATACCAGTCTGAACTCCAGCCGCCAGAAATATCTTTGCTGCTGTCGCTAAATGTTAAATTGTGACTTTTAAGGCAATAGTTATCCGAAGTATGATCAATAATTGCTTGTGGTATCGCTTTTACTACCAATGTAGTATCAATGGTGTCCCGGCATCCATAAAAACTTATGGCTTGCATACTTACATTAAAGGTGTCGTGCATAGCGTATTGGTGTTGCACATTTAAACCTGTATCCAAAGAGCCATCACCAAAATCCCAATAGCTCGTAACTATTCCTCCATCATCGGTGGAGGCATCTATAAAGTCAAAATCAGTTCCTGCACACTTAATGGTATCATCTACGTTAAAGGAGGCTTTGGGAAGATTATATACATTTAAAATAGCGGTATCTCTGGCTAAACAGCCTTTGCCAGACTCAATTTCATAATACACTGGGTAGGCACCTGTATCCTTAAAATTGAGGGTTACTTTTTTTGCGGTAAAAACAAGTGTTTCCCCATCTTCGTTTAATACACGCCATGTGGCCGCTCCGTAGGTATCATTGGAAAATACAGAAAAATCATTTAAAACAAAGCGGTTTTTATTGATGCAAGGCTCCAAGGTATCATAGCCAATTCTTCCAATTAATGTGTCATACTGAACCACAATGGTACTATCCATTACCGTACACTTTGACGCAGTGTCATATACCTCCAGTTTGTACTGGCTAGGAACCGTAACATTATATTTTCGACTGGTGCTACTATCTTGCCACAAAT
>JAURQA010000174.1 GCA_030836345.1 Bacteroidota bacterium | reverse complement strand
TATTGGTCATTATTATTGGGCTTAGTTTATCCTTGTTTTTTTGAGCCAACTTTATTAAGCGGTGCGCTGGATTGTATTTTAGACTTATCTCAATTCCCTGCATTCCAATAGGCTCTCTCTCTAACTCAATAGTAAGATCCTTTCCTTTTATGGAGTCTCTATTAATTCGAACTGTTTTGTACTCAGTAAAACCAACAGTCAAATGGGTAAAGGTATCGGGAATCTCCTTGTCAAAATGACCCTCAAAGTCAGATAAAAAAACAAGATTCTCTTCATTCTCATCGGTGTAAAAGGCAACAAAGGATATAGGTTCTCTCGTTTCTGAATCAAAAATATTTCCTTTTACCCGAATAGTTTGAGCCTGTAAAACTTGCGATGTAAAGCATAGTAGCGCTGTGAGAACACTCCATTTAATATTCGCCTTAAAGCAAACCCAGGACATCTTTATTTTGTTTAAACGTGGTCTTTTTAACAAAGTTCTCAAAAATAAGCAAGGGCAGGCTCCCCACTAATAGCTTTTGGCTTAAGTTCTTAACAATATTAGGATATGTTTAGATTTCTGTAATTAAAAAGAATGTGGGTAATTCAATGGTCAATATAGAAAAAAAAAGGAACGTACCTATTTACATTCGTAGGGTTGTTGAAAGAATGGTTTATAGCGCAATTGGAATTAGGCTCCATTGAGATATACCTATATGCAATTGCTTTGTTTTTTTGGATGTATCACCTCGGATATATATTTGATATCTATGTAAGGGCTCATCTACTGAAAAAAGCAAACGATGCAGAAACTGGAATACTCCCATCAATTTCGATCATTATAGCTGCCAAGAATGAATTTAAAAACCTTCAAGTCCTTATTCCCAAATTACTAGAACAAAACTACCCTTCTTATGAGATTATCTTAATAAATGATGGGAGTTATGATGAAACGGATGAGTGGGCTTCTCAATTTGCATTGAAGGAACCAAAACTAAAATACACTTTTATGGACCCGGCCTTTTTTAAAGTAGATGGGAAAAAGATGGCCCTAACCTTAGGCATAAAGAAATCTAGGTTTGACCATCTCGTACTTTTAGATGGGGACTGCTTACCTCCGAGTAATGAATACTTACAACAGTATGGGCAACAATTTTCCCAAGGGAAAAATCTCATTCTTGGTCTATCTCCTTATAAGAAACACCGTGGATTACTCAATAGACTTATTCAATTTGAGACTTACCTAACTGCTGGCTCATACTTGGCCCTCGCATCTAAGGGTAAACCTTACATGGGGCTTGGACGAAACATGGCTTATACTAAATCTTTGTACGAGTCTGTGAATGGTTTTGAGAGTCACTACGAAATCCCTTGTGGCGACGATGATTTATTTGTACAAAGTGTTTCGGAAAAGTGTAAAGTTGGATGGGTTTTAAGCTCAGAAAGCATGACTTATTCAGAGCCAAAAACAACATGGAAGTCTTATGTGAAACAAAAGTTAAGACATCTTTGGGCAGGTAAGTATTACAAATCATCGTTCAAAAGGAAGTTGGCCAGACTTCCAATTTCCAACCTGCTATTTTGGGGTATTGTTCTTATTTCCATGAGTTTTAAAATGCATTGGTTTATAGGAGCATTTCTAATTTTGCTAAAACTGATTATTAAATGGGTGGTTTTTCATATAACTAGTAAATCACTGATGAAAAGCAACCGGATATCTCTTTACCCACTGGTGTCTGTTGTACATTTATACTTCCAATTATTTACTACTATCAAGCTTTACTTCACAAAGAAAATATCATGGTAACTGAGCTAAAAAAATACTTCCCCGAAATTTCATCGGAGCAATTAAAGTCCTTCGAAACGCTAAATGATATATATCCAGAAATCAATAATTTGGTAAACCTTGTTTCTCGTAAAAACATAGAACAGTTATTTGAGCAACATATACTCCATTCACTTTCTATACAGAAATTCCATTACTTTAAGGATGGCCAAAATGTGGTAGACATTGGCACAGGTGGAGGATTCCCGGGAATACCTTTGGCCATAATGAACCCAAATACACATTTCCACCTTGTAGATAGTATAGGAAAAAAAATTAGAGCTGTACAAGAAATTTGTGATACTTTAGAATTAGAAAATGTAACCGTTACAGCAGCAAGAGTTGAAGAAATGCCAATGAAATTTGATTTAGCTTTAGTACGCGCAGTAGCACAATCTGATAAACTCTTCTTTTGGATGAAAAAGAAGTGGGTAAAAGGACCTCATATGCTCTTGCTTAAGGGAGGTGATCTCAGAGAGGAAATGCTAACTCTTAGACAGTCCATTCATGGTAAAATAAACATACGGGAAAAGGCTATATCAGACTATTTTCCCGGTGAGTTTTTTGAAACCAAAAAAATAATAGAAATTACAAAATAGCGCGTGTACCATCAATCTGGTACTTTACACCAGCAGTGAGGTAGTTTCTTTTGCGAGTTACCAATGATTCATCCCTGTATTGATACCCCAGTTTCAATGAGAACCTATGAAATATCATTTTCCCAACTGAAATAGACAATGAAGTGGTTGCATTTTTTTTGCCCTGAAACAGAGTCACATCATAATCTTTCACACGCGTATCATTAGAAAGTCGCAAATTAGAACCCATGTTAGAAGAGCCCTTAAAGGTATCCAAACCTTGCGTTAAGAACATTGCGTTTACCTCTAGCCAGGTATTGCTAAGTTTTGGAAATACCGCTACATATTTCGCAGTTATTTCTCTCAGGTTTGCTCCATATGGGTGAGCTAAAGCTTGGTTATAGTGTGAAAAAGAATTTAAAGGGTTATAGTGGCTATATGTATACGGTCGCACCTGGTTAACTTCTACCTGAACTATATGTCCATATGAGTTGTTTAATGGCTTTACATGTCTATATCCAAGCTGATATCCATATTTATTTGCCCACCAATTTTTATCTAGCTCAGAAAATTTGAACTCATCAATAATTAATTGACCATAGAGTTCTCCATACTTGCTATTATAATTTAAGTCTAATCCAACTAAAGCATTATCTGCACTTCCCAAATTAGATTCTACACTGCGGTAAAAAATAATAGGGTTCAAATAATCAATATCAAATCCACCCTCTCCATTATTCCTCGAGTGAATAACCGACTCAAATAAACCAATACTCCATTGCTTCTTTGACCCAATATTAATACCCAAGCGATGACTAGCAATGTACTTTTTGGGCAACAATTTATTGCCCAATAAAGGAGTAAATCCATTCATTTGCCCAAAATAATTTGTATACGTAATAAAACCGCTGAGATTTGTCACCAAACGAAGACCTAAATTACTCGGTCCATTGGCTCCTAAGAAAAGGCTTCGTATTCCCTTACCAAATTTTTGATTAAAGTGCCCAAAAGTTAAATGGCTATAGCTACTAGAGGATTTATCCTCAAAAACGTTGCCCGCTAAATAACCGGACGTCCTAAAATAGTCCGAACCTCCATTTTTAAAATTCTTCCAAAAACCAACACCAGGGATCACTCCATAAGAGTCTCTAAAGTCATTTGTATAATCCGTCAGGTAGGTTTGATTTTCCTCGGCAAAAGCAAATGCACTTAATTTACCAAACAAATGAGTACGCAGAGAAACTCCTCTCCCGTTGCGCTGAAAGAAACCATTCCCATAATTAGCCACAGCTAAATCAAGGGTGGGATTAATAAGTAATGTATTATTTCCTTTTCGCCATCGCAATAAAGCAATAGAGGAGACTAAAGAATTATGTGTATCATTCTCGGCAACTTGGTAATTAACAAACTTGTCAACAGCGTAAGGTTTAGCCTTAGAGAACTTATTTCCAGTCTTATTCCTTAGAACGAGACCTTGCAATTGCTGATGTTTGGCATCCTCGACGGACATCAAAAAGAAATCTTCGCAGAGGGAATTGGGTTCAACCCCAAGAAACTGTGCATCCAAAGGCCTAGCGAAAATAACAATGATAAGTGAAGTAAGTATGAATTTAATCATTAAGGGCAATAATAGACAAAAAAGTATGGACAAAAAAAAATCTCACCTAGGTGAGATTTTTAAAAAGGGGCAACGACATACTTTCCCAGATTTTACTCTAGTATCATCTGCGCTGAGGGGCTTAACGATTCTGTTCGGAATGGGAAGAAGTGATCACCCTCGCCATAGTCGCCCAAAGATTATAAGAACAATGACAAAAATTGGAAATAAAAATAAGAAATTATTAAAAATGGTAAGTCTACGGGTAATTAGTACTACTCGGCTATGACATTACT
>JAURQA010000173.1 GCA_030836345.1 Bacteroidota bacterium | reverse complement strand
TATTATTGCGAATAAGACCTGCCGTAAAGCCAAATGAAGGTTTATTAAGGTTTCGATACGCCACATGGCTTGAGTCTACCCTGTAAATAGCAGAAACCTCCAATGATTGTGCGTGGTTCATTAAACTACGCATAGTGCTGTGATGAGGAATCAGAAACCCTCCCTTCACTTTAGCAGCAAAATTAAGTTGAGCATGAGCGTAAAAAGAACATAGGCTACATATGGCTAAACCTAAGGCTTTCATTATTCACTAGCCATTTGATTTTTCGGTAGCAAGTACCATTTTTATTCCAAGATCCGCACCTATTTGCATTACATCAACCATTTCTTGAACTTTTAATCCAAAGTATAAACGAAGAACTACAACGAGTTTACTCGAGGCTTGCTCTGCCTCATCACCTTTGGCATTTGGTTGGTAAATATCTTTCAGGGTCTGTAATTCCTCTTTAAGCACATCGTATTTTGTTAAATCCGTAGCAGGGTTTAATAGTTTTGCATCAATCCAAATATCTGCATTTTCATCCACAGATACGTTCACGACTTTTGTCTCAACAACCGATTCTGTTTTGCTTGCCTTGGGTAATAAAATCTGAATTACATTAGGATTTGCCAATGTACTTACAATAAGAAAGAACAATAGCAGAAAGAACATAATATCGTTCATTGCTGAGGTTTCTACCTCGGCCGCTTCTCTATGTTTTCTGCGAATTTTCATACCTTTTAGTGATTGGATTTATTTAACATTTCAAGAAAACTCAACGATTGCTCTTGAAGCCTTTCCGCAAATCGATCGATGCTTCGCATAAGAATGCTATAGGCAATAAAAGCAATGATACCAACAACCAAACCTGTCATACTAGTAATCATTTTTACATAAAGACCTTCGGAAATCCCCCCAATACTCAAATTGCTATCTTTTGCAATAGCCATAAAAATTTGAATCACTCCCCAAATGGTTCCAACAAAACCCATCATTGGTGCTACTCTCGCAATAAGTCCTAGATAGGAGAGATTGCTTTCCATAGCGCTAAGTTCCACATTTGCTTTTGTTTCCATAGCGCTTTCGATCTCACGCATATTACTCCCCAAAAATCGAAGGCCAGTACTAAGAACTTGCCCTTGAGCTGATGGTTCTCGTTCGCAATAACTCTGTGCACTTTCCACCTTATTTTCTCTCATATTATCCTCAATCACTCGCAAAAGTGTAGGATTAATTTTGGCTCGTTTCTTAATATAGAGGGCTCGCTCAATAGCCAAATAAATAGCGAAAGCTAAAGCCGCCAGTAATATGTAAACGACAAAACCTCCTTTTAATAATAGATCTAGGGTTCCAACAGACTCGCCTGTTCCTCCGGCCTCGGTTACTCTTTGAAGTGAATCAGCAACGCGCTCTGTTATTTGTAGTAATAAACTCATTTCTTAATTTAATTAACGGTACGAAAAACGTACATATTTCATGGGAAGCCATCTGTTGCTTCATATTGTTATCCCCAGTGTAAAGTATTCTAGGCATTTTTATATTTCAGAATGAAAATTGATCCTTCCAAAATCACAAGAGTGGTTTAATCTAATTTGACCGCACCTCCACTCACCACAAATTTGGTTACATTACTTGCTTCGGCATCTAAGGGCCTTAATTTTTTCTTGTCAACGACCAACATTTCGCCATTTAAACCATAACTATAGGGGAAATAAACCACCGATGAACCGGGACAGTCCAAAAAGGTTGCATCTTCTCTCGTCAGAAACCCCACTTTATGTATTCCTTCAGATAAGTGAGCAACCACTGGGCGATTGAACTTCTTATTCTCACCCATGAATGCTTCTGTGATGTCTCTAGTGGTTCCAAAAATGAAGTTTAGTCCAGGTGCTTTCTCGATCAAGCCTTCCAAGAAATCTAAAATTTGCTTTGCCAAAAGTCCTCGAACAAAATATCCGATAACCGTAATGATACCCAAGCCTAAAAAGAAATAGAAAAACATGAGTTTAAGGTCTGACCCCTCGGCATTAAGGCCTAATAGGTTTGCCACAAAACCCAAAAACCAGTAAATAACACCCACCGTTAGAGCCAATGGCAAAACAACCATTAAGCCTCTTAGAAAATAGTTTAGAATTAACCTTGCGGTGCCTTTTGTTTGTTTTCTTGAGTTAACCATTTTTTAATTTTAATAAATCCTGTCCTATATCTCTGCGATATGTTTTTCCCGTAAATGTAACTTTTTCCGCTGTTTTCATTGCTGCATCAATCGCTTTTTGCATCGTATCCTCAAGGGCAGTAACAGAAAGCACCCTTCCGCCATTGGTTATCAAATGATTGTTCTGTTTTTTGGTCCCTGCTTGGAGTAATACAACATTATTTTCTATGCTAGGAATGCTTATTTCTTTGCCTTTTTCATAGGCCTCCGGATAACCCTGTGAAACTAAAAACACGCTTGCTGCCACTCTTTCGTCATAGGTTAATTCCACCTCTTTTAAATTTCCTTCTACTACTGCAGCTATTAGTTCTCCCATATCTGTTTTTAATCGAGGGAAAATAGCTTCGGTCTCTGGATCACCCATTCGAACGTTGTATTCTACCACGCTTGGGTTTCCTGCATCATTCATTAAACCAATAAATAAAATTCCCTTATACGGATGCCCTTCGCTTCTCAAGCCATCTAAGGTTGGAACAATAACCTGCTGCTCCACTTTTTTCATAAATTCGTCATTAGCAAAAGGAACAGGACTAATTGCACCCATACCACCGGTATTTAAACCCGTATCGCCTTCACCAATTCGTTTATAATCTTTGGCACTCCCCAATAGCTTCCATGTCTCCCCATCAGATACAACAAATACAGATAGCTCAATTCCTTTCAAAAACTCTTCGATGACCACAGTGCTGCTAGCAGCTCCAAACTTGGCCTCTTCTATCATGAGCTTTAACTCTTGTTTAGCCTCCATTAAATTGTCCAGAATAAGTACTCCTTTCCCAGCAGCCAATCCATCGGCTTTTAATACATACGGCGGAGTTAGTTTTTCTAGAAATTGCTCACCTTCAACTATATTTTTTTGGTTGACTTCCTTATAAGCTGCTGTTGGAATACTATGGCTCTCCATAAATTTCTTTGAAAAACTTTTGCTGCCTTCTAACTGAGCACACCACTTACTTGGACCTGCTACTTTAATAGATGGGTTTTTTTCTGCAAAGTAGTCTACAATTCCTGCAACCAAAGGATCTTCGTTTCCAGGTAAAATGACATCAACAGCGTGGGTTAGGCAAAACTCATTTACGGAGTCAAAATCCAATGGGTTTAAATTTATATTCGTCCCACAGTTATCTGTTCCACCGTTTCCTGGAGCAATATATAAATGGCTCACCTTTTTACTTCTTGACAAATACAGCGCATAAGCGTGTTCTCTTCCACCCGAACCTAATAGTAAAATATTCACTCAACAAAAATAGGCTTAGTAAGCGATGGGCATATCACAAATAATGCACACCACAAACTAATAATGCGGCAGTTTCTGCTCGGAGTATATTTGAACCTAAATCGAGCCCTACCGACTGCTTTTCTAAGGCCATCTTTATTTCTTCATCGGTAAAGTCACCCTCGGGACCAATGAAGACAATGGCGCGATGTTCCAAGTCGCTAAGATCTCGTTTTTTTGTTTCCTCCTTGCAAAAAGCAATGTATTTTTTTCCCTTGAGTTGCGCGGCCTCTTTGAAACTCAAGACCTCAAGTTTTGGAAGGAACGATCCGTGACTTTGTTTGACTGCTGCAAAGGCCTTTTTATTCATGCGCATCATATTCACCTTCCCTTTTTGTGAGTTAGCGCATTGCATAAAAATAATATGCTCAACTCCGAACTCTGTACATTTTTCTACCAACCACTCCATGCGATCATTTTGACGAAGTATACCTATGCATAAAGTTAAATGGTTTGATCGTTTACTCAATTTTTGCTCAATAACCCTTGCCTGCGCTTCCTTTTTGTTGAGGCTTAGGAGCCGAGCCGTTCCTAGGATGCCCTTGCCATCGGTAAATGAAATTTCATCTCCTACATTATACCTCAAAACTCCTGACATATGTTTCGCCTCTGTAACTCCAAAGAAAATATCTTCTTCTTCTATTCGATCGCATATAAAATGAAAGTGTCCTGGCACGTTAAACAAAAGTAATTCATTTTGACTTAGCCCCTCCATATACATGCTTTTGACTAAACATTTGGTGCAAATCAATACAGACTTAGTTCATCGGTTAATGTTTCAATTTGTAGCAGTTTTTAATCGCTTAAAAAACAAATTCAATAATTAAATCTACATGCCTTTGATGCCTGATACTAATGAAGTGCAGCTCTTATGGGAAGGTTTTGTATAATCCGCGCTTCTTCCTCGCTAAAGGCTTCTAGCCGATGGTACACGTCTTTTTCTGGGAAATACTCCAGGGCCATTTTAACAAAAATATGCGCATGTTTTGCTTCGCTCGCCCAAAGTTGGTGAAAGAATTTCTTTTCGTCGCTCCCTTCTTCTAAGCGCTCCCAAATCATTTTAAACCTCTCCGCACCCCTGGTTTCAAATAGAGAGGCCAAAAGCAAACGGTCCATAAAGCGGTTCATAACATCGCTGCGACAGAACTTTAACATTTGCTCTATATAAGGGTCTTTAGGGATGTTGTGCTGTAAGTTTCCCCCTCTTTTAATAATGAGAGCGTACACATCTCTAAAGTGCTCTAATTCTTCTAAGGCTGTTTCTATAAGTTCAGGAATAATTGCTTTCCGGTCGGGGTACTTGGCTACAAAACTCATGGCCATACTGCTGGCCTTTCGCTCACAATCCGCATGATCTTGTAAAAAAGTATCAAAATCACCCATAACGCAATCCAACCATTCCTGGGAAGATTCGCATTTTAATTCGATGGATAATTGCATATTTATAGATTAACCCCTTGGCTTTAATGGTCTAATTTCAATGTTTACATTGTGAAAATTATCGGGGGTTTGTAGGGCAAATAAAATTTGTGCAGCTACATCCTCTGGCATAAGCATGTTGTCGTGCGCATCAATACTTTCGCTGTGTCTAAAAAAGTCGGTCTTCACACTGCCTGGATAAACGCAGGTTACCTTTACCCCAGATTCGCGTACTTCTTTATACAAAGCCTCACTGAAGCCACGTACCGCAAATTTTGTTGCACAATATGCACTTACTTGTTGGTATCCCTCCAAGCCTGCTATGCTTGCAATATTAATGATGTGTCCATTTCCTTGCTTTTTCATTCCTGGCAAGGCGAGTTTACATCCATAAAAAACACCATTTACGTTGGTATCAAATAATTCTTGCCACTTATCAATGTGTAAATCTTCGCAGTAAGAAAAGTATCCCAATCCGGCATTATTAATAAGAATGTCAATAGAACCTTGCGCATCAATTACCTTTTCAAAAATGGCTTTTATGCCTTCATAGTCTCTCACATCACCGTGATGGCATGTATAGTTTTCATGGGAGAATGAACATCCACTTCGACAAATTCCATGAACCGTTGCCCCGGCTTCGATTAACTGCTTTACACAGGCTTCTCCTATTCCTTTATTGGAACCAGTAACGATGGCTATTTTCCCTTTTAAATTCATTCTAATCTACAATTACTTCTAATAAAGTCCTAAAGGCCAATACCTTTTCTCCATATTTTTCCAAGGTCTTTTGCTTTAAACCTGGCCCGTGTAATGTTTGGTACTCGTTTAATTTTTGTTCGTTTTCGGTATGATATTGAATGCTGTAGTTAATTCCGTCATCCCCAGCTTGATTATGCATTACTTTCACCAGTCTATACTTGGTAAAAAACCCTGTTTCCATTACTTCAGGAATATGTACTTCTTGCATCCAAGACAACCACTCTTCGGCAATATCTTGGTTTACATTACAGGTAACGTTATAAATGATCACAGCTCTTTTATGTTTACCTCATAACTCTCCATAATTAAGTTGGCGAGTAATTTGGTGGTAGCCTCATCGGCTAACTTTTTTGCATCTTCGGCAGAATTTGCCTCAATTTCTAATGTAACAAACTTGCCAATTCGGGCATTACTAATGGTGTCAAGGCCAATATTCTTAAAACTTTGGCTTACGGCTTTCCCTTGAGGATCTAACAATCCTTTGCGTGGCATGATTTCTATTTCAGCTTGGTATTTCACAGCACAAAAATAGGTAATTATTTAAACCCTAAGGGGGTTAAATGATAACTTATTCGAAGGTAATTTCTACCTCATTGCTGCGCGGCACGGACTGGCAGGTTAGCACATAGCCTTGTTCTATTTCGTCGTCGGATAAACCTTCGCGCTCTAACATGTGCAACTCTCCCTTATGAACCTTAGCTCTACAGGTTGTGCAAACCCCAACAGTACAAGAATAGGGAGGGTTTATTCCTTTTTTCATGGCTGCATTTAAAACGGTGGTGTTTTGATCGCATGGAACCGTATGGGTATCTCCAAATACATTTAATGTAATTTGAGAGGTGCCATCAAAGGCTACTGGCTCAAGCATTTCTTCTTCCTTTTTTTCTGTAGGTGCAGAAAAATACTCTGTATGCACTTTTTCGCTAAGCGCGCCAGCATTTTTTAAACCTTGCTTTACGGCTTCCATCATTCCACCTGGACCACATATATAGTGTTCGCTTTGACCCATGGGTGCTTTTATTTTCTGATTAAGAATATTTTGAACTTTATCTACATTCAAAAGGCCCTTTAAACCAAACCAAGTTAATGGCGCTTTATCATAACTGTAGAATATTTTTAATCGGTCTGAATTGGCTTTAGCCAAATCATCCCATGCTTTTTTAAAGATAACGGAGTTTTGGTCTCTATTTGCATACACGAGAGATAACGTACTGTTGGGCTCTTTTTGCAATAGGGTTTTGGCAATACCCATCATTGGGGTAATTCCACTTCCTCCGGCCCAAAGAACATAATGTTGCGTTCTATTGCCATCGGGAATAACAGTAAACTTTCCATTGGGTGGCATAACCTCAATGGTATCGCCCTCGTTCAATCGATCATTCATCCAATTGCTCATGCGTCCATCCTCCACTCGTTTAACGGCAACTCCTGGGTTCGCATCAATTCCAGGGGCGGTGCATAGTGAATAGGATCGGCGAACGTTTTCCCCATTCACTTCAACCTCAAACGTTAAATATTGGCCTGCGGTGTATTCAAATTCCGAGGCAATGTTCTCTGGTATTTCAAAGTAGAAAGCAGCTGCATCTGCCGTTTCATTTGATTTTTGTATCACTTTTAATTGATGGAAGCCCTGTTTCATAATCTGCTGCAAAAGTAACCCTATTTTACGCTTTTTGTTTTGATTACATCAATCTTTGGAAGGCTTTCCACCATCGGTCTGGCATGTCATCAGCCAAAACCATTTCGTAATCCTTGTAGCTACAAGCAACAAAATAGCTCTTTTTTTCATAAGGGTGTGGAATCTCCATCCACCATCGATTGCTTTTCCGAGATTTGTAAAACACCAACTCGTGTTTGCTGCTTTGCAATTGGTTTCGGTAAATAATAAAGTCGCTGTGATTCACTTGGGGCTCGTCATTAAATCGACTAGAGAAGCCTTCCACAAAATACCAAATCATTTGCGCTAGCTGCTGACGGCCGTCGGCTCCAGTGCTAGCAATATTGGTGTTGCTAAACAAAATGCATCTCGCTTTATTGCTAATGCCTGCGTACCTACTCAAAATAGCTGCTTCGTGATTAAATAAGCCATTTGGGAACAATCCTGAGCTGTGCGGAAGCTCACTGGCTTTGATGCTTTTTATATCAAAATGAACAATGCTGGCACTGCGAAATATGGGTTCTGTTTCATTGATGTTTTTTCTCAAGAACCCCAGAGGAAACCGACCTAAATAAAGGTCTTCTATTAATTTCTCGGTTTGCGTGCTAAGTAAATAGGTCTGGCTAGCCATGAACTCAATATTAAAAAGATAATTGGGCTCTTGAATAAGGATTTGCTTTGTAGCTGAGGCTTC
>JAURQA010000172.1 GCA_030836345.1 Bacteroidota bacterium | reverse complement strand
TTTACTAAAAGTAGCGCCATGGTTTTTTATACTCGGGCTCCTACCGTTCTACAAATTTCGCAGTTTTGGATTTGATGCCCTCGGGCCATGCAAAACTCTCGGCCGTAAAAAATGATTTGCAAATGCAATTTGTTCCAAGTATCCTCCGGAAATAGGCGTTTTAAATCCTTTTCCGTTTGCACTACATTTTTACCCGAACTTAATTTCCAGCGGTAAGCTAATCTTTGAATATGCGTATCTACTGGGAAAGCAGGAAATCCAAAAGCTTGGCTCATAACCACCGAGGCTGTTTTATGGCCAACAGCGGGCAAAGCTTCCAAGTCCTCAAAGCTCTGAGGCACTTGCCCTTCATGTTTATCCAAAAGGATATGACTCAAGCCATAAATGCCTTTCGATTTCATGGGGCTTAGCCCACAGGGGCGTATAATGTCTTGAATTTCTTCCTGGCTCATTTTTATCATATCCTTAGGGTTATCTGCCCTTTCAAATAGGAGGGGAGTTATGGTATTTACTCGAGCATCTGTACATTGAGCACTCAATAGCACCGCAATAAGCAGGGTGTACGGATCTTTATGGTCCAAAGGAATGGGAACCTGCGGATATAGCTCTTCCAGTTTCTCTGCGATATAATTTACTCGTTCCTTCTTGTTCATATTAAAAAAATAGATAGCTTAATTCTTTTTGAATGGGATGCAATTCAGATTTTTGAATGAGCGCAGATATGCGATCAAACCTCCAAGAGCCTAATAGCTTTTTGCACAAGTCGCCGAATTTGAGCATCTCTCCATCCCCAATTTCTAGTTCCTCAATATTCCCATTCTTAATGGTTGCATTTACAGAGTAGATCAACCCTTCAAATGTAAAATGCCTTTTAATATAATGTTTGGGAGAGTAATCCCAAACCCAATCCAATTGGCTAAATTTCTTATCCCTTAAGGCTTGTATTTCCTTTTGTTCCTTGTGCTCCAATTCTTGAGCCCGGTAGCCTAAATCAATAAAATAGCTTTGCATGGCCTCCAACATTTGCACAGGGCTTGTCCAGGGATTAGCGTACTCAGAAATATTGGCCACCACGCTGCGAACGCTGTTCACGCCCCGGTGCTCCACGCCTTCTTTAGGTTTTATAGCTATGCCTAATTTCTTTAAATCTGAATTAAATAATAAAGTACCGTGATGCAAGACCCGTTTTTCTTTTAAAAATACATGCTGCGCATTGCCACTGATTTTTTTATTATCAATCATTAGATCATGCCTTGGGCTGTAATGCACTGGGATAGCTAAGGCATTAAAAAAAGCCTTTACCGGATCCAAAAAACGCTTATAATCAATGGTATTCTCCACCTTCCCCGAGTGGTTTTGAATGAAGGTAAAGCATACATTTCCATCGTCATGAAAAACGGTTCCACCCCCTGTTAATCTTCGCGCAATATGAATGTTGTTTTGTTGGCAATATTCAAAATTTACCTCAGCAGCTGTGTTTTGGTGTTTACCACAGACCACGGTATTGTGGCTTTGCCAGAGTAAGATAACGTCCTCTTTACAGTGGTGAAGGAAATACGCCTCCGTAGCCAGATGGCTATAAATATCGGTTCCGGAGAGTGTATAAATTCTCAATATCAGTCAAATTTTTTGCGTTTAAGAACAAAGTTTTTACCTAAATAAACTTTACGCACCAGTTCGTCTCCCGCCAAATCTTCGGCCGTTCCCTGCTTAAGTAATTTGCCCTCAAAAAGAAGGTAGGCTCTATCGGTAATGCTCAGGGTTTCTTGCACATTGTGATCGGTAATTAATACGCCAATATTACGAGTTTTAAGCTTTGCCACAATCGCTTGTATGTCTTCTACCGCAATGGGGTCTACTCCTGCAAACGGCTCATCGAGTAAAATAAAGTTGGGTTCCGTGGCCAGGGCACGAGCAATTTCTACTCTCCTTCGTTCTCCACCGCTTAGTACTTTACCCATATTGGTTCGCACTCTGTTGAGCCCAAACTCCTCCAAAAGCGATTCCAGTTTCTCTTTTTGTTCTTTTTTAGAAAATTTGGTCATTTCTAAGATGGCCATCACATTATCCTCCACAGTTAAATCTCTAAAAACAGAGGCTTCCTGCGGCAAATAACCCACTCCCAATTGAGCTCTTTTATACATGGGTAATTTGGTGATTTCCTTGCCGTCCAGGTAAACTGTTCCACCGTCTGGTTTTACCAAACCAACAATCATATAAAAATTGGTTGTTTTACCCGCACCGTTCGGTCCAAGTAAGCCCACAATTTCTCCCTGATTCACCTCTACGCTTACTCCATTTACAACATTTTTCGAGCCATATGTTTTAATAAGGTTCTTGGATTGAAGTTTCATGAAATGCAAAGTTAATGAAAGGGGCTTTTATATTTAAGGATTTGTTTGATGAAGGAAGTATATCGATTGGAAATGCAGCAAGGAAACCCTTGAAACTGTTGGTTTTTTGCTATTTCTATTGTTTTAAGCGAATCTAAAGAACGACTTTGGGATTTTTCAGTTTGATGATAGTGATAGAATACTGGCCAACCAGAGGTAAAAGAGTCGTATGAGCATTCATTATGCATTAAGATGCTGCTTTCATTTTTTTTAGAAAATCAAAAAATACAAATCTTCCATCATTTTATACCTAAAATTGCAGTGTCAATGCTTAAACCCAAAGTATGTCAGGTTAGTTCTGTGCATTTTGCATTGGATACGCGCATATTTTACCGTTTGGCTCAATCCTTAAAAAAGGACTATGATGTCACTGTAATTGGCGTGCATCCCAGAAAGGAATTTGTAGATGGAGTTGAAATTATTCCATTCCGACGGTTTAAAAATAAAATGCTAAGGGTGGCTATAACTTGGCTGCTAATCCTTAGGAAATGCCTCAAGCAAAAAGCAGATATTTATCAAATCCATGATCCAGAATTACTGCCAACTGTTTTACTTCTAAGACTATTTCGTAAAAAAGTAGTCTATGATGTCCATGAGAACATTGCAGATGATATTTTTGATAAGCCTTGGATTAAAAATAAAAAACTGCTTTACAAGTTCTTTAATTTTTTTGAGAAAAGAGTCGCTTCATGTTGTCCTATATTCATTGCTGAGGACTCCTATCTGCACAGATACGAGTCCATGACTAGTAATGTTCATGTGGTTCATAATTATCCGGATGTTGATTTTTTTAATGCTTATCTCAACGAAGAGAGAACAGGAGAGATAAGGATATTCTATTGCGGAATTCTTTTGTTTTCACGATCAATAATGGAAATTATTGAAGCCATTTATTTGCTTCAGAAAAAGGATATTTTTCTCCATTTTGATGTGGTTGGTGAGTTGTATATAGACATGGATGAGGCCATTGATAATCTAAAATACATAAAAAATGTAAAGCCTTATATTCATTTTCATGGTCGATTACCCTTGTCCGAAGGTTACGAAATTAGTCGTAAAGCCAGCATTGGAATGAGTTTAATTCATCCCATGAAAAATAGCATGGAGAGCTATCCAACAAAAATGTTTGAATATATGTGCATTGGATTGCCGCAAATTGCATCGCACTTTCCATTGTACAAATCGGTGGTAGAGGACCATGAATGTGGACTGTGCTGCGACCCCATGGATGCTGAAGCCATTGCTAAAAACATAGAAAACTATTTAACCAATGACGCCTTATACCGAGCGCATGCTAAAAACGCCATTGAAAATGCCCATAAATATAGTTGGTCCACCGAGATGGCAAATGTGAATAGGGTATATGAAGCCTTATTGAAATAAGTTCGTCATAATCTTGTGTATCCTCAATTTAATTCTGTTTCTTTCGTTGTACTTTCGTCACCATGTTTCGAGCAGGAGTCTTTCTATTATTTATCCTTAGTCTATTTTCTTGCCGCCCTGAGAAATTTTTTAAGGGAAGCACGGCTCTGCAATTTTCGGAATGGGACAACTATACCCTCGATACCCTCACCTTTGATACCGTTTTTACCTTGGAGCCAGGGACAAATAACCCCATCTCTGTAACACAGAAATTTTGGGTTAAAAACAATGAAAAAGCAACGGTAGAAGCAGATTTTGAGTTGATTGGAGGAAGTAATT
>JAURQA010000171.1 GCA_030836345.1 Bacteroidota bacterium | reverse complement strand
TTACCGACGGAATTTCTATTCCAAGTGCCGATACTATTACCATCAATGTACTAAGTCCGCCCGTGGCCCAAAATGATACTATGGTCTGCAATGCCAGCGCTAATTTCTTCCTTAAAGCCAGTCCTCCGGGAGGAACTTGGGGTGGTACAGGAATTGTAGACCCTGCAACAGGAGAGTATAACCCAAGAACGTTTAGAGGAGTTCGAAAGGCCTGGTACCAGATAGGAAGATGTGCAGACACTTTAGAAGTAGATAGTAGAGGGGCATGGAGCTTGCCCAATGTATTTTGCCAAGGCACTCCGGCCAAAGCCCTTTGGTGGTATTACCCCAGAGGAGGTGTTTTTTCAGGACTCAGAACTACTCCCAACGGAGTATTTGATCCAGACACCACTGCAGGGATTTATAAATTATCATACAATTGGAACGGTTGTATCGTCTCTAAAGATGTTGAAGTTATTACCAAAATAAGTGTTCCTCGTTTTGATACTGCTTGTGAAAATAGCACAAGTGAAACCCTCTCTTTTTCACCTTTAGGAATTTATCCATCTTGGTTCCCTGGACTAACCAATAGCTATTGGGGCAGATACAATCCCAGCGCCATGGGAGGGCCTCAAACCAAGCTTATTACTTGGAATGGAGGAGGATGTAAAGACACCACATACTTGACCATTCTTGGAATTAATGCAGGGCCTATTTCCTATTTCTGTCCAAGCGCAGGACTTCAAACGCTCAGTGGATTTACCCCAACATCTAACTATACTTGGACCAAAGGAAAGGGTATTACAAACCCAACCGGAAACCAATACGACCCAAGTATATATTTGAATAGCACGAATGCTTTTGATAGAGACACCTTAGAAATAAGCTCATCAAAATGTAAGGCTCAAACATATGTTTATGTTGCTAAAACAACCGTAAGTCACACCGACACGTTAAATGTTTGTTTTGAACAGAATCCTGTTGTACTTGATTACACCGTCACCAAACTGTTCCCTTCCACTGGCGGAGGGTTTTGGACTGGCCCAGGAATTACTGGTAAAGATACTTTTACGTCCTCGATAGCAGGATATGGATATCATCCCTTAGTTTACCACATTAATGATTGTACAGATACTTTCTATGCCTTTGTAAGGCCTAAGCCTGTTGTGCAGTCTGATACCGCAATGTGTATTAATTCTCCTGTATTCAACTGCTATAGTGAAGAAATAGGTGGCAGCTTTTCAGGCCCTGGAATTATAAATAAGACGCAAGGTTTATTTAGACCAAGTACGGCAGGATCCGGGAACCATACCATTACGTATACCAACAGTTTTGGCTGCCAAGCAAACTTTAAAGTGAGGATAGATGCAAAACCCCTTGTTGGATTTACCAATACTCCAAATGAGTATTGTTTCAAAACGCAAGCATTCCCCCTCGAAGCCTCAAAAGCAGGTGGAACTTTCTCTGGAAATGGTGTTACAGGGAATTTATTTAATCCAAAATTGGCGGGTTCAGGAGTTCACAAATTACAATACGAGTATGTTGAGAAAACCTGTACCTCATATGCTAACTTAGATGTAACAGTCAAGGATACGCTTAAAATAGTGATAGACTTTGATTCTGATGAAATCTGTCCAGGTGAAATTGTATGGCTCAAATCTAAAACTACTGGTGGGAACCCTCCAGACCATCAGGTTAATTGGAGTAACGGGCAATCAGGTCCTGGAACATTTGTATTTCCTCTGTCTACTACTCTATACTCAGGCACTCTAAGTGATGGCTGTAGCGACGATGCTATAGATACAGTAACTATTAAGGTAAACCCGAGGCCCTATTTTAATATTCAAACTTCTGCCCCGGTTTGTTTTGGAAGAAAGGGATGGGCAAAAGTAGAATTTCCAAATCCGTCACTACTTAATTTTGAATGGAATACATTCCCCAAAAGCTTTAGTGACTCAATTAATGAAAATGCAGGAAATACGTATCGTTTAAAAGCAACGTATAAAGCCACGGGCTGCTCTTCGGACACCAATGTTTATATTCCTGGATTTAAAGCCCTTAATGCCGATTTTACTACGTATATTCCAAATAGTCTGCCTTGCATAACCAACATTCAACCAGAATTGCTTCTTTTTGATGGGAGCATTGGCGGGACCAAAGGAACTTGGGATTGGGGCGATGGAAATACGGAGGCATATTTACCCGGAGATAATCCAAAACATACCTACGACGGATCTCAAAGCAATTATACCATTAAGCTTGTTATTGAAAATAGCGGGGGTTGTATTGATAGCAGTTTTGATTCTGTGTGCTACAAAGACACCATTTTAATTTTCGCTCCTACAATCTTTTCACCAAATAAAGATAATAAAAATGAGGCTTTTAAAATGGTTACTTTTGGACCTACTGAAATAGAACTGCTGATATACAATCGTTGGGGTGAAATAGTATTTAAAAGCAAAGATTTAAATTTCTCATGGGATGGAACTTATCGAGGAAAAAATTGCCCTGAGGGAGTGTATACCTATCAGCTAAAGTACAGAAGCATAAAACAATCCTGGAAGCAGAAAGTGGGAGTTGTTTATATTCTATACTAAAGTCAATTGATTTTTTTTATTGTAGAACTATCCCTGTAAATCATTTAAAATATTACCAACAATATCGTTAAACTGATTCCCTCCATCGTATGGTTTGCGACTGAGTTTATCGTAAGCAGAAAGGCCCCATAAAATGAGTTCTTTCAGGAAGTATACTTCATCTGTATCTTTTCGTTCAGAACAATATTTACTTATCAGTCCATCAAAAGGAGTTACAGCATTTAATTTTGCCTTGTATTCATTTTCGCTATCAGTATCCAATAAATCCAATTGATTTCCTGCAACAAACCAGTCAATCAACTCCTTATAAGGTCCATTATCATCTGCTTTTTGCAGTTTAGGTATACTGGGGAAATAAGAATTAAATAAGGTCTTGGTTGCATCGGAAATTAAAATCATAGCTACCTCTTCAGATCCTTCCTGCTCCCCTTCATAAACTAACTCTACTTTTCCCGTAATTGCGGGAATCAACCCTCCAAAATCACTTAATCTCAGAAGTGTAGATTTCCTGTTGGCCTGAAGCATTCTTAATTCTGCCGAACTTACCACACTTTCTAAAGCAGTTATACTCATCCTTGCGCTCACTCCACTTTTTGAATCAATATATTCACTTCTTCTTGCCTCAAAGCCAATCATTTCGATTAAGTCAAAAGCCATATCGGGAATAGAAATAGCATCCCTTTGATTATCACTTAGTTTGGCTTCTTGTTGGGTAATAATTTTTGCTGTGGCAATATCCTTGGGGTAATGGGTTAGAATTTGTGAACCAATCCTATCTTTCAAAGGAGTAACAATGCTTCCTCTATTTGTATAATCTTCAGGATTTGCCGTAAATATAAATTGAACATCTAAGGGCAAACGAAGTTTATAGCCTCGTATTTGCAAATCTCCTTCTTGCAAAATATTAAATAAACTTACCTGAATACGCGCTTGTAAATCAGGCAATTCATTAATTACAAAAATACAGCGGTTGGCTCTTGGAATCATCCCAAAATGAATCACTCTATCATCCGCATAAGACAACTTTAAATTACTTGCTTTAATAGGATCTATATCTCCTATTAAATCAGCCACTGTTACATCAGGAGTAGCAAGCTTCTCAAAAAATCTTTCGTCGCGGTGCAGCCAAGCAATAGGCATTTCATCTCCCATTTCCTCAAGACGATTTTTTGCAAACCTCGAAAGAGGCTGGAATGGATCATCATTTATTTCAGAACCTTCCACAACGGGAATATATTCATCCAAAAGTTGGACCATTGATCTTGCGATCCGAGTTTTAGCCTGCCCTCTTAAACCCAATAGATTAATATTATGCCTGGCTAAAATAGCCCTTTGAATTTGTGGGATGACTGTATTATCATACCCTATAACTCCTTCAAAAAGAGGTTCTTTTTTCTGCAGCTTTGAAATGAGATTATCTCTCAATTCATCTTTAATATTTTTCGAATTATACGCTGAAGCTTTAAGTGCTCCAAGTGTCTTTATTTTCCTCATTTATCCTTTTAGTCGTTTAATTCTGTTTTGTTCAAAATCCCTTAGAATCATTTCACCTAATCCTTCTATCCCTGTATAAAATGCTTTCCCCTTATTTGCCTTGGTAAACTCCTCAATAAAATGTTGTAAATAATA
>JAURQA010000170.1 GCA_030836345.1 Bacteroidota bacterium | reverse complement strand
AAAGGAAAATTAGCTGCTTGCGCTTTTGCGCTACTCACCGCATTAAAAAGGGTGCTTTTTCCTACATTCGGTAAACCGACAATTCCACACTGTAAAGCCATAATTCTAAAGGGGCAAAGCTAATTGAAAAATATGATTTTGGGTATTTTAGATTGAGAGATTTCAAATAGGGCCTCCCTCTAAAGCAAATAGGGAATATACTCTTATTCCCAGTATTGTTTGAGCTTTATACCTATCACTGTTCCATGGGTACTTTGAGGAGCCACTAAGGCTTCTATTCCTCTAAAGTCAATATCTATATGCGTATTAGGCTTTGGCTTAATTTTAAGTTGCACACCCAAGTCATAGGTGTCAAATCCTCCTACCGATCCTGAGGCATACATATACCCTAAAGCTGTATTAAAAAGTCTGTATTGGTAGGATATGTAGGGAAGCATGCCATTAATATACTGGTAGTAGAGCGTCCAAATAGATTGCTTATCCGCAGCTTCTAGTTTAGCCTGAACCACAAAAGGCAATAGGCGCAAAGCGCTAACGCTTTCTTCGCTCGGCACAAAGGTGTTAACGATGGTATCTCTTTGTTTATTGATCCAGTTTCCGCTGTTCAATTGAGATCGTTCAATTTCCAATTGATTGATGGTTTTGACCTGAATATCATCAATATTTATATAATCTCCACCAAAGGTTTCTTCCGCATTAATCCGGTATGATTTGAGCTGACCCAAATAAGCTAAACCCAACCTATCTATAGAGAAAGATAGTTTACCTGCCTTAAATCCTGCCCCAATATGCAAGCCAAACCCATCTAAGGATTGGTTTTCATTACCTAAAGCATAGGCTCCTTGAAGGCGTGTATTTATATAACTTCCAGCTGTATCGGTGTACAAATCGCTATTCCCAAAACGCGCTTGGTTAAATTGATGAATAGCGTCTACTCCAAAACTCAAAAAATCCAAGCTCAATTTTTTGCCAAGCCTGCTCTTTTTCTCTGATAAACAAAAGGAGGCATTTAAACTGGTGCTACTCCACCGAGTGTAATTGAGATCTTTTATGTCTAGGGTTTGGCCCAAATAATCCGTATTCCCTCTAAACAATAATCGCCAGGCATCTTTGGAGAAGATAGCACTTTGGGCATTACTGTATGAAAGTCCAACAGATCGCCATCTAAATTTCTTTTGCTGGCCAAATAAGGGAACTTTAAAGTAGTGAACCATTTCAATATTACTGATACTGCCCACTTTACTTTTGTGGCCCATTCTATCTTCATTTCGGTCAATGGCTTCTGAGCTAATATATCCTCCCAATCCCAATTTGTAGAGCATGTCATTATTCATGCCCGTACTACCCAACATCACTGAGTAGTCGATGGTGGAGTGAGGCTTTACAAAAGAGGTGTCACTTTGAGCTTGCAAGCAAAGCGGACTAATAAAAAGGATGCATTTAAAGAGCTGCTTCATATTCAAATCGTACGTTACAAGAAACCAAAAGACGCTGCCAATTGTAGATTTTTACATTGGATCCTGGAGAGGTCAAGTTGGTTTTAATTTTTACAAATTTCGCATTTGCGAGGTATTTTATTTTTTCTTTTCCAAGGCCAATTTCTAGATGGCTTATCGCGCCCGTTTGCCCTTGAATTAATCCCGAAGACCCTGCAATTAAATTATTCCCATCTTTTACATCCAAATTGGTTAAAAAGTTCTGGTTTTGGTCAAGCAAGGTGATTTCAATTTCTGCTCCTACCGGAAACTGATTTTCAATTCTAAACAGTAAAAATGCTTGTTTCAATCGTTTGTAATCGTCTATATTCCCAAAATCGACAGCCTGTGTATCGCGTAAGATTAAATTATTTATGGCGAAGTTTGCATCTGATTCTAAGCGTAAATACAACTGTAATCGGCTATCATCAAATACAAAGTCCCTCCAGGCAGATAGATTGCCGTTTGGATTTGTAATCACTTCTATATCATAATCAATCCATTGAGGGAAATTGCCTATGAAATCATTGATGGTACTGTTGCCTGCATTCAATTCTATTTCTGTTTCGGCAGGGGTTCTACTCAAAAAAGACGGTTTATTAATGGCAATAGGATTATCAAAAATACTGCTGGTTAATGCTTTTTTGGTGTTGCCAAAAATATTCTCACCATCTAATTTATTTACCTGAATGGTGCCGTCTACTCCAATGCTATTTTTCGCAATTAAGGTGGTTTTAAAATTAGTTACGTTGGCTGTCCCGCTTAGACCCTTGAACAATTCAAACGCGGTTTTCCCCACGGATGGATTCACTGTTTGGCCCATATACCCGACTGAATACTCAGGCTGTAAAACCTCCAGTCTATAGCTTACATTTATACTGTCGTCTAGAGTTATCGTCACTTTTCGTCCACTGCTATCCAACAGTATCTTCAATATCTGGTGAAAGGTATTGAAGGTATCTCTTACCGTTGGGTTTTCTCCTCTTAAATCCAAAACATACCCGGTTAAATCCACCACTTCTGTTTCTTTCCATGACTGACCGGGTTTAGCTCCGGGAAATTTAACCACGCGCTTTAATGGAGTCCCATTTATAGTGGCAGAAGGAATGCGAAAGTCTAAAGTCATGTCTTCTTGTATTGTGCTTTCGATCTCAATACTAAGGTTTCCGCTGGCCACTTTAAAGGTTTTAAGTTCTGGCCCATCCATCTCTATAACCAAACTCTCGTCTCTATCCACCACCGTTTGATTTGGAAATGCTGCTGTAGCAGATTGTGGCTCAAGATCGCGCAGTGACAGGGAAATCCTTATCCCCTTGCCCACATCAACTAAAACTGCCCCACTGCTGGCTGCCGTTTCAATTAAATTAATAATCCCTAATAGGCCTTTATTGATTGTTTTTCCTGCTAAATCAATACTCTTTGTTTCTGAACTATTGGTGGTAAGGTTTAAGAAAACACCATTAGCAACAATGGATTTATCTGTTTGATTTTGCAATTCAAAATCCAACCTAGTTAAGGTAATGGGCAACTCGTTGGTAATGGTAATATCTAGAAACCCCTTATTAAAAGTGGCTGTTTCAAAAAACTCCGAAGCATCAATAGTTTGGGGGGGCAAGTTGCTTTGACTGGTTGCAGGAAGGGTTAAGGTCTGGCCATTAGCCAAATTAAAACTTGGATTTATTTGGCCTAAAGTGATGTAATTTTCAATGGCATTATCTAATAACTTTAACCTCTCTAGGTTAAAACTTGTTAAAATGGAGGTATCAGGTGTTTCAATGTCATATAAACGGCTATCGAATATTAAATTATCATAGACCAAACTGTATGAACTATCTGAAGATGTTTGCTTCAAAAAGTCATTGTCAACATCGTTTAACGTTAAGTTGCTCCTAAATAAGGGAGCGGTATTATCTACATCCCAAGTTGTCTCTTTCCTTTTGCACCCAACACTCAATAAAATTAAGCTTAACAGGCCTATAATTATTCCCTTGAAACTATACATATCATTTATTTCACAATTGCATCCAAATTTAAACCAAAGAACTGTTTACCACCAAATAGCATTATACTCCAGGCAAGTACACTCGCAATCATATATATGACTACTTTTTTGCGACTGCCGTAGATGATAACTGCCGCTATGCATCCAATAGGAATACTTAAAACTATGGGCGTAAGCAGAGCAATAAGGGGCAAGCCCCCTTTTTTCTTGAAATTAATAATAAGCCTATTTGTACGGGTAAATACTCTTTTCTTAAGACTATAATTGTGACGTAAAAATGTTAAAATTCGATATCCTCCAAAGGTGAAAATATACACTCCCGTGATGGAACCCAAAATTGTGACCGTAAAAGATGCTATAATATTGTCTACCAATGCAATAGAATAGCCTACACCCAAGACATATTTAACCGTGGACAGAAGAAAAATAATGATGTAATTGTACATGCTTTAAATAGGATGGCAAGTTAAACCCAATTCCCTTTTAGTGCGTATTTCTTTGGAACAAAAAATTACATTCTCCATCCTGTAAAGGCCTCTTGTCATGACCGAGTACAAAATAGTATGTGCTGGATTATGTAATTGTAAAATAATACATGAATTTTGCAATCAGATTATTCGCACATTAAAACTCATAACAACCCTGAGTCTTTTCGGCTTTTTTTATTCAAGTCTGCAAAGTCAAATCTCATCCCCTCCAGGGGCTAGGACTGAAGTTGATACTGGAAGTACGACAGTTTCTGACACTTCAGTTATGAACAATCAGTTGAAAATTGACCCCGCTTTTTTATCCTTCAGATACATGCAACTGGGGGTAGACTCCTTCGCAAAGTGGGATAGCTTATTTGCCTTTTCTCATCGCTATAACCGCCATTATCAGAGAGTACAGCCTTTTACCGATTTAGGATATTCAACCTCCCCTCATCAAATTTTACGCAACCCCTCCTTGCAAAAGTTTGGTTTTCAATCAGGGTTTAGCATATATGAAGGAACGGATATTAAGCCCGAAGAAACGGTCTTTTATAAAGCTCCAGTGCCCCAAACTTCCTTTGATTATGTGCAAGGTTCAGGCGCCTTTATAGAACTGAATACCATGCATACGCAAAATTTTTCGCCCACATGGAATCTAACCCTTCGCATGAATAATCATTCCAATAATGATGAACTCTACAATACACAATCAAACACCAACCACATACATAGAGGTAGCAGTATAGCCAATGCATTTAAGACAAAAAATGGAGTGTTTGAGCAATACAGCATTTTTAGTTGGAATCGCGCGCGAAGAAATGAATCCTTTGGATATGATACTACTGCAGATAGGGAGTACTACCTTGGACGAACCGAGGGGCCATTATATCAGAATGTGGGCTTTTACTCTCCAAACTTAACAGGGGCCGGTAGCATTTATAAAACGCATCACCATATGGTTTTAAATAAGTGGAATATTACGCCATCATCTTATTTGTTTTATACTTTGAAACATCAAAAAACATCCTATGAATTTACCAATAACGGAACCAATGATAGCAGTATTTTAGGTTCTCATGGATTTTGTGAGACGACACGAACAGAGGATAGTAGCGTATGGCAGCAATGGAATAATGTTGCTGGAATTGGAGGTAATTTACTGAAGCAAAAACTATTGTATCAAGCATCCCTTGAACAAACAAGGGCGAGTTTTACCACACGATATAAAAACAGTTCAGATCTTTTTTATCAATCGGCCATCCATGGGAAGTTATATAGCCATCCGCATCATTTATCCCATCAGAATATTCAGGCGGAGGCCTCTTT
>JAURQA010000169.1 GCA_030836345.1 Bacteroidota bacterium | reverse complement strand
TTCAATAGCTTCTGCATTTATCTCATCATTGGTTCCACAGCTGGTATACAAAATACAAGCGCTTATCACTAGGAACAATTTTCCTTTCATGCGAGCAAAGATAATTAGTTTTTTAATCTAAACATTCCGTTTTAATTTTTAAGCTTCGCTGGTAAAATTTTTTTTGCATGATTCTTGCTTATTTTTGAACCTATTCTACTCAAGCACTCATGATCAAACACATTGCTGCACTTCTTTTTTTCTTATTCCTTAGCTTATCAAGCTACTCGCAATCAAAAAACGACACCATGGACTATCCTATTTGGATAGACATGATGCAAGACCCATATCCAAACTATGTAAAAACAAAGCGGGCATTTGATTTGTATTTTTCAATTCATAATGAACACGATAAAGGTAGCGGGGCAAAGCAATTTAGACGTTGGGAGCATCGAGTAAGAGATCGAGTGGATCCTGCTGGTAATGTAATTTGGTTTAAAGGCCAAGAAAAAGCCTTGCGCCGCAGTGCTAATTTGCGAATGCAAGGAGGGTTAAGCGGAGGCATTGTAAAGCCAGCTGCAGCCTGCCCAGAAGACGGAGATTGGCGTTTGGTAGGTCCAATAAACCGTCCCTACAATCAAAGTGGCCAACCCAATGGAACAGGAAGAATTAATACCGTAGCCTTTCACCCCACAGATAGCACAACCTATTTTGGTTGTTCGCCGCAAGGGGGCTTATGGAAATCAACGGACGCAGGTCAAAGTTGGTCTATGATCTTTGGAACGAGTACAGGTATAAACTCTGTTGGAGTCTCTAGTGTAGCAATAAACCCGAGCAATACGAGTATTATGTACTTGGGTACGGGAGATATTGATGCTGGTGATGCGCCCGGTTATGGCGTTATGAAATCAATAAATGCAGGAAAAACATGGACCCTTTCCAATACAGGGATGGGAAATAGAACAGTTGGAAGAATTATCATTGATCCAACCAATGCAGCTATTCTTTTAGCATCAACCAACGCTGGCGTTTACCGCAGTACTAATTCAGGATCCTCATGGGTTAGAACGAGTATTTCAACCAAAGCGACGGATTTGGTTTTTAAACCTGGAAATTCAAGCTATGTTTATGCCGCTTTTAGCAATGGGTCTTTTTACAGGAGTACGAATAATGGAGTAAATTGGACTAGAATTACTAGTGGATTGCCAACATCGGGTTTGCAAAGAGGACAAATTGCGGTAACTAAGGATGATTCAAATTACGTATATCTAATTATTGCTGCTTCTAGCCGATTTAAGGGCTTGTATAGGAGCACGAATAGTGGAACGTCATTTACAACGCGTTCTACCACACCAAATATTCTTGGATATAGCAATACAGGAAATGACCTCAATGGACAAGGATGGTATGATTTAGATATTGCAGCGAATCCTTTAAACAAAGAGGAGGTATTTGTTGTAGGAATAAACATATGGAAATCCACCAATGGAGGATCAACTTGGACTATTTCTGGACATTGGACCGGGCAAAGCTCTGATGATGTGCATGCAGATCATCATGGCTTGGAATATTCTAAAAGCGGTTATCAATTACTGAATGGAAATGATGGAGGAGTATATATCTCATCGGATGGAGGATCTGTTTGGAAGAACATTAATTCGAATATATCCAATTCTCAAATATACCGGATGGCGCAAGCCCAAACCAATGAGTTTTTTAGTAATCACGGGTATCAGGATAACGGTTCGGCAGTAACGGATAAAAATGAATCATACACCTATTGGGGGGGAGATGGAACAGATGCCTTGGTAGACCCTACGGATCACAAATATATTTATGGTGCCTATGTAAGAGGGAGTATATATAGGGTGTATGACAAAACTACGGGAAAAACAATTGCCAATAATGGTACAGGAGGTGTTAATGAAACCGGGGCTTGGGTTACTCCATTTGTTTTACAAGAGGGGAATACAAAGCGGTTTTTTGCCGGATATAAAAATATATGGCGAACGGATGACGTGAGGGCAACAACCCCAACCTTTGTTAAAATTAGTAACAACTTGGCAGGGTCTAATACACGGAGTATGAGATACCTGGAGAACAGTCCTGCAGATGCTAAAATATTATATGCTTTGAGGGATGACAATAAATTATTTAGAACAGATGATGCAACAGTTTCTTCTCCTTCATGGACGGATTTAAGTGCAGGAATGCCATCGAGTCCAAGATGGGTGGAAAGCCACCCTACCAATAGTAACATTGTTTATTTAGCGGCGAACAGCAGGGTGTACCGTTCTTCAAATAAAGGAGCAACTTGGACTTCATCTGTGACAATAACGAGCTCTGGTGGAGTTAAATGCCTTGTTTTTGACAAAACACTATCTGGCGAAAACCTATATGTAGGCACAGAGCGAGGAATATGTCATGTTACCTTTTCCGGCGGATCAGGGAGCTGGTTGAGGTTTGAGTCGGGTTTCCCAACCTGGTCAGATGTTACAGATATTGACATGTACAATTCTCCAAAAGGGAACAAGTACAGCCACGTAATAGTGTCTACCTATGGTCGTGGCGTGTGGAAATCAGCCATTCGCGATTTTGGAACATCTAAACCAGAAGCGAGGGCTTATACCTTCGATTCTATCCTTTCTGTTGGAGGTCATACCAAACTATATGATAACTCAAGAGGGTCAATTTCAGGAAGAACCTGGACCATTTCCCCATCTAGCTCGTTTTCTTATATAAACGGAACCAGTGCCTCCTCTCCAGAGCCAGAAATAAGTTGCTCAAAAGCAGGGGTGTTAAAAGTGGTACTAACAGTGAGTAATTGCCAAGGTAGCAGTACGCTAACAAAGTCTAATTGGATTAGAGTTTTCCCTTCAGCAGTGAAGGCAAATTGTACTCCTACAACGACCGCGAGGTCTGGAAATGTAGGTATTGGTATTCTTAACGTGGAACTGACCGATAATAACAATGAAACAGGGCTTTTTAAACACGATGATGAATATACAGACTACAGTAAAAGCAAAACCTTCCGTTTAAGTCCTAGCACCACATATACGGCAAGAATAAAAGCAGGAACCTTTAATAACACCCGCGTTCGAATGTCTATTGATTACGATAACAATGGGAAGTTTGAAACTTCAAATAATGAGATATTAACGGTAAGCCCTGGCACAAAGGGCTATAGGAATTATATTTTTACTACCCCTTCTAACCTTAAGAAAAACCAAAGTTTGCGAATGCGCATAACATCTGATTTTAGCAGTAGTATGACAAATCCCTGTGGAAACAGTATTTATGGAGATGCCGAGGATTACTCTGTATTATACGATTATGTTAAGGCAGGTTTTAGCGCATCTAAAACAGAGGTATGTTTGAACGAAAATATAGTCTTTACTGATACAAGCGAGGGCTATGCTGGAGAATATGTTTGGGATTTTGGCTCAGGAGCTTCTCCTGCAACTGCTATGGGAAAAGGACCTCATACGGTATCCTATACAAGCACAGGAAATAAGACGGTAAAGCTCACCTTGGATGGTTCCTCGGTTGAAACACGAACTTCCTATATAAAAGTTTCGGGTTTTACTTTAGGAACAGCGACTGTTTCCAGGACGCTTGGGTCTAAGAATCCATGTGCACTAACGAAACTTCATCTAAAAGCAAGTTTCTCTAAGGCCCTTTCTGGCAATCAAACGTACCAATGGCAAAAGAACGGTACAGATATTTTAGGTGAAACAGATAGCACCCTAGAGTTTAGTAGTATTCTAGTAAGTGATAACGGAAGCTATCGATGCATTATCTCAGAAGGGTATTGCAGTGCTCAAAGTAACGCCTATGCAATAAATGTTGCGCCTCTGCCATTAGCGAAATTTAGTAAGTCTGCTGATATGTGCTTAAAAAACAATACCTTCAGTTTTACAGATCAAAGCACATCATCGGGAGTAGGGAATTCGATTACAACACGAAAATGGACTTTTGGTACCTCTGGTGCTCAGAGCTCACAGACCAACCCAAGCTATAGCTATGCCTCAAGCGGCACATATACTGTAAGTTTGGAGGTTACTACTGCACTGGGTTGCAAATCCAATACCCAGCAGGATTCCGTTATTGTATTCCCTCAGGCCAGCATGAGTTTTACAATCAACAATAATGTACAGTGCTTCAAGGGTAATTCATTTAAATTTACGAACGGATCTTCTATTTCCTCCGGCAGCTTTTCTAGTGCTTGGGCCTTTGGAGACGGGAGCTCCAGTTCCAGTTCTTCACCATCAAAAACATACAGTACCCACAATAACTATGATGTATTGTTGGTGGCAACCAGTAATCAAGGGTGTAAGGACAGCCTACAAAAACAGGTGACTGTTAAAGCTAGCCCTACGGCAGAATTTACCATAAATAATGCTACTCAATGTTTAAAAGGCAACAGCTTTGTTTACACCAACACCAGCACACTACCTGTCGGAACCAACACCTATAAATGGACGTATGGCGATGGCGGCACGAATACAAGTACTAATGGAGTGCGAACGTATGGATCAGCTTCTTCGTATAATGTAATGCTTATTGCAAGTTCCAACTTGTCTTGCTTGGATAGTGTCACAAAAGTTGTTCAGATCTATGAACAAAGTTCCCCCTCTTTTACAATCAACGACAAGGAACAATGTTTTGCGGGACATGTTTTTACTTTCACGAATACAACTCCAGGCGCTGGCCTCTTAAATTTTAGATGGATGTATGGAAATGGAAGCCTAAGCTCGGGGATTAATGGAGCCAAAAAATACAATACCTATGGTAGGTATGATGTACTTTTGGTTTCTACCACTTCAAACAATTGTAAAGATTCCATAATTAAAAGCGTTGTTGTTAGAGATCAACCCAAGGCGAGTTTGACGCTGAACGATGCTGGACAATGTTTAAAAGGAAACAACTTTGTGCATGTTTCTACGAGTACCTGTGCAGACGCACTAAGCAATGTATGGGATTATTCTTCAGGCACAACAACAGCCAATGGTCTAAATCTAATATATACAACTGAGGGTAGGCGCAATGTAAAACTGGTTTCAAGGTCTATATATGGCTGCGTAGATAGTGTAAGTATCCAAAATATTGTTCATCCTCAGACAACAGTCAATTTTTCCATTAACCAAGAAGTGCAATGTTTCAATGGTCACCGGTTTAATTTTACAAACACAAGCACAAATACAGAGAGTTTTAAAAATCGCTGGAGTTTTGGTGATAACACTTTTAGAAATAGTACATCGGCAAGTAAACAATATGCGCTTCACGGATCATATCAGGTAAGTCTTTTTACGAATACAGTGAATAATTGCCTCGATACGCTAATAAAAAATATAACCGTTAACGCCTCTCCTAAAGCAGGTTTTTCAGCGGATAAGTCGCAGGATTGCGAAAGAGGAAACCAATTTATTTTTACCAATAATTCAACCATTTTAGCGGGTTCAAATACGTACAATTGGAATAATGGAGAAGGGGTTTCGGCAAATTCCACAAACCTCAGTACTAATTACAGTACTTTTGGAACCTATACGGTTAAATTATTGGCCCAATCAGATCAGGGTTGTTTAGATAGTATTAGCCAGGACTATGTAGTCCATGCTTCGCCCATTGCATCCTTAACATCAGATGAATTATTGCCTCGCTGCGAGGGAGAGCTACTTGGTTTTACAAATAGATCAACCCTAGCAAATGGAACCATGCGTTATTCCTGGGACGATGGTAATGGAACCATAAAATCCTCAACGAATTTTAGTACGATTTATCCAAATCACGGATCTTATGCATTGCGCTTAATCGTTACGAGCGATAAAGATTGTGAAGACCAAGTTATATTTCCAGTAGCTATTGCAAGTATTCCCAAATCTTCATTTACAATTAACCCTCAGCCGGGTTGTGCTAATCAAACAGAATTTGACTTTAACAGCACCAGTACAAATGCCGATGGGAAAGTCTTGAGTTACGAATATATTTACGGAGACGGAAACACAGCAAATCAAGCGAGCAATACGCACAAATACACGGTAGCAAATACGTACAGCATTGATTTAAAAGTGAGGTCTTCTATTTGTGCAGACTCAACGAATAACACGCTTTTAGTTTTACCTCCGGTCTCTGCAGCGTTTAGTATGGATAGCTTAAATCAAGAAGCTATTCGTTTTTATGCTTTAGATAGCAATAGCAGTATTCCATATACCTATAGTTGGTTAATTAGCGATGGGACCAGCCAATCGGTGCAAGGGTTTAATCATACATTTGCCAGTAATAAAAGGTATACCATAAAATTGGTGGTTGATAATAATCAAAATTGCATGGATAGCTTTAGCAGAACCTTTGTTTTGGAAAGCGCCAATTATAAATTGCAAGACAATGCTATCAACTTCTATATCTATCCAAACCCAACAGCAGGAAAGTTTACCTATAAATTTGAGATTAGCGAAAAGCGTCCGGTAGAGGTTAAACTATTAACGATCGATGGCCGAGAGCTTTGGTCAAGAGATTGGGGCGAATTGGATGCGGGGGTATATTATGAGAGCCTAGATTTTGGACAAATGGATGTTTCTAATGGAACCTATCCATTCCAAATCAAAAGCAAGGACGATGTGGAACAGATCAAGATTATTTTTTCTAACTAGGTTTCCTAAGTATTAGAAAAGGGGTAAAATATAAGCGGAGGTGTTTTCTTTTTATGAACACTTAGAGGCCATATTCTACAAAATCTGCGCGCATAGATAGATACATTTTCATTTCTTCATTACTCATGGTATTCCATAGAATGACCCTCTTGCCCTTTTTATGCACGAGGTCAATAATATCTTCTGAAAGAGTACCTCCTGCATGAAGCTTGAAAGCCATACCTGTTAGATCATAATTCATGGAAAACAATATTCCTCTTTCTGCATTCCTATATACATTCAGGTAGGTATTTACTTTAGAGGACTTTTTTTGGCCCATAAAAGCATGAAAAAAACGACGTTCTTACAGCTTGTAATTTATTCCCAAGTGGCCATGTTAATCATCTCCAAATCCGGCAAAGAGTTTTATTTGCGCAAAGCACATAAATAGAGATGAATGCGGCTCTCATACCGAACAAATAATATATCAGGCTGTTACTCAAAGGCGTGCTTTGCTAGGTGAGCAAAAAAAAGGGGACCAAATGCCCCCCTTTTTAGTTATAATTTAAATTATCCAATTTTAGCAACTAGATCCGCTACTCTTGCGCTGTATCCAGTTTCATTATCGTACCAACCAACTACTTTAACTTGGTTGCCAATAGCCATAGTCATTTTAGAATCGAAAATACAACTGTGTGCATTTCCAACAATATCTATACTTACTAAGGGATCTTCAGTATACTCCATAATTCCGTTTAAAGCTCCGTTAGAAGCAGTTTTCATTGCCTCGTTTACTTGCTCGACTGTGGCAGCATTTTTAAGGGTTACTGTAAAATCAGTTACAGAACCATCAGGA
>JAURQA010000168.1 GCA_030836345.1 Bacteroidota bacterium | reverse complement strand
CTGCAAAGATACTAATTTTTTGCACTTCTCTATAGCTTTTGGCAGCTGTCCTGAAGTTTTTAATAAATTTAAATGAATAAAGTTGGTTTCATTGTTCATTGAATCTAAAGCCAAGGTCTTTCGCAAGGTAGCTAAAAACTTCATGGGCTGTTCTACATACTCGCTTTGATAAACAATGAGCGCATTTAAAAGAGGGACATAATTAGGATCTCTTTTCAGACCCAAATCAATCCATTTTTTTGACATACTAACCATAAAACTAGATTGACCTCCATCTTTAACAGATGCCGCATTTGACATAAGCAGCTTTGAAAACAAAGCCATTTCATCCAGCGTAGATTTATCACTTAGCGAACGTTCTTTTAAATAAAAGTACAAAGGCGCTACTTGGGCTTCCTTAGACCAGGTAATCGCTCTATTCTGGAGTTCCAAGCTATCTGGTTTATTTACAGCGTCCACAACATATTGGGGCGATTTAAAACTGGTAAATACTGATTTTAGGAATTCCTCCTCAGACAGATTCGGTTTTTCTTGGTTGGCATCCGGTAATTTTGAGGTTGGCTGTTCTTCACCCAATTCTGCCGTGCTCGATTTCCAATTAGATACAAAAAGAATGGCAACCATAAGTATGGCTGCCATTATTAATAATTTAAATGATTGATTTCTCAAAGTTCTTAATTGGTAATTTTCTTCATGAGCACATCGCTCTCTTTTACATTAATTGCAAAGTCTTTGGATGGCTTAAAACGAGCTACAAAATGTGCTGGTACAACTAGGCTTGTGTTCTTTTTAATGTTTCGAGCCACTTTAGTTTTACGTTCTTTTAATTCGAAAGTACCGAAACCTCTGAGATATATATTATTCCCCTCTATCATAGATCTTTTTACAACTACAAAAAAATTGTCAATTGTATCCGTGATTGCCGTTCTTTCTAAACCTGTTCTAATCGCTATTTCATTTACGATTTCTGCTTTTGTCATGTTATTTTAAGTTTTGTGTATGTTTGTTTGGTTGGCAAGTTTAAATTTGATTTCTTTAAATGAAAAAATTGTTTTCTCACAATATTTTGTCGTGGTATAAAAAATCGGCTAGATCGATTCCTTGGAGAAATACTGGAGACCCTTATAAAACTTGGATTTCAGAGATTATTATGCAACAAACAAGGGTTGAACAGGGCACTCCATACTACCTTCGGTTTGTTGAGAAGTTTCCTGATATTTATTCATTGTCAGAAGCTACTGAGGACGACCTTCTATCTGTTTGGCAAGGCTTGGGTTATTATTCAAGAGCATTAAACCTTAAAAAATCAGCACAAATAATTATGAGAAAGCACAATGGAGTGTTCCCCAAAACCTACCCTGAGATTCTCGAATTAAAAGGAATAGGCCCATATACAGCGGGTGCTATTTCCTCTATTTCTTTTGGCATTGCAATGCCAGCTATTGATGGAAATGTGAAACGTGTGATTTCAAGATATCTCGGATTAACAGAAAATGTGGACAAACAAATAGGTGTGAAACTCATCCTAGAATTTTTAAAATCTGAAATATCTGAAAAAAGTCCAGGAGATTTCAACCAAGCCCTTATGGAAATTGGGTCGCTGATCTGTAAACCAAAATTATATCTCTGCGAATCTTGCCCCCTTAATGATTCATGCGTTGCCTACAGCAAAAACCTCCAGGAAGAAATACCCGTAAAGACTTTAAAAAAGAAACCCATTAAGGTTCATTCAAACTTTATGATACTAGCGAATTCAAAAGGATATTTATGCTATAAAAGAGATAATTCCTCGATATGGAAGGGGCTCTATGAGTTTCCAAATATGCCAAGTAAATCTGAATTAGTATCACCACCCGAATGGGTAAAGGACTTTCCCTTCTTAAATTCACATGAACTCATTTTAGACAGCACGATAAGTATTAAACATCAACTGAGTCATCGCACAATTTTTGCAAAGTTTTGGGTTTATCAAAACGCGGAAACTAATATTGTCGCAGAAAAAAAATACCTTTGGCTAAAGGGCATGCAATTAAGCGAAAAAGGAATACCACAACTGATAAAAAAGTTCATTCTTCAAAGTGAGACTCAGAGCATTGCGAACCAAAAAACAAAATGATAAATAAAGTAATATTGATGGGTAGGCTGGGCAAAGATCCTATGGTTAAGCGATTAAGCAGTGGGCGAATTGTGGCCAATGTCACCTTAGCAACAAATGAAGTTTATCAAAATGCAGGAGTCCGAAAAGAAATAACCGAGTGGCACCAATTAGAAATGTGGGACAAACAAGCTGAGTTTGCCGAAAAATATCTGAAAAAAGGTCGAGTTATTTACGTGGACGGTAAAATTAAAACCGAAAAATACGTGGATTCTATGGGTGTGGAAAAAGAAGTTCGAAAAATACGTGTAACCGACGTTAAATTTATCGATGTGCAGGGCAGAAAAGAAAACATAGAACCAAAAATATAAATGGAAATAGAACTTTGTTCTTATTCAATATTAACTCTATTCAAACCCATAGCAGTGGATCAAATACCCCTGTTACTTTGGGTGAGTCTTGGGCTCATTTCCTGCCTTGTTCTTACAAGCATATGTGCAGCAAGTGAAAACTCCCTGTTTTCCCACAGAGAGAGCGATGTACAAGAATTGAGAGAAGAGAATTCTGCTACCTCAAAAAGGCTTTTATACATGTTGGCAAGACCCAAAACACTCCTCGCTGCCATCCTTGCTGTAAACAGTTTTGGTGTCGTTGCATTCTTGTTACTGAGTAATGTATTAATTGATACGCTGTTTGCCATTGATGGCCAACCTGTCTTACGATTTTTAATTGATGCCATAGGAATTACTCTGGTTATACTCATATTCGGGGAGGTTATTCCAAAAGTATACGCCACCCAATACTACAAAAAATCGGCCCGTATGGTAGCAAGACCTATGCGATTTTTCATGCGAATATCCCGTCCACTCACACGAATTCTTGTGGCTTCTTCCAGTTTTTTAGAAAAGCGCATCGAATCTTCTACCCCTGAACTCTCAGCTGATGAACTTACGCAAGCCATTGATATCGCTTCTGATCCACAAGATGCAAGTCAAGAAAAAGAAATTTTAAAAGGCATTATTAATATTGGCCAAATATCCGTTACTCAAATTATGAAACCTAGATTGGATATAGCAGCACTTTATGAAAAAGATACTTTCACTCAAGTACTCCAGTTTATTGCATCCCATAAGTATTCAAGAATTCCTGTTTATCAGGAAACCTCTGATAATGTTGCCGGAATCATTTACTCCAAAGACATTATTCCACACCTTAACCGAGGTCCTGAATACAAGTGGCAAAACCTAATGAGAGATCCCTTATTTGTTCCGGAGAATAAAAAAATAGATAATCTTCTCCGAGTCTTTAAAGAAAAACGGAATCATATCGCGATTGTAGTGGATGAGTTTGGTGGCACCCAAGGCTTGGTTACAATGGAAGACATTCTAGAGGAGGTTTTTGGAGAAATAAATGATGAGTATGATGAAATTGATACGAATTATAGTGTGCTAGATGAAAGTAATTATGTTTTTGAAGGCAAAGTTATGCTCGTAGATTTTTTAAGAATTACCAATCTAAATATGAATCATTTTGAGGCTTTAAATAGTGAAAACGATACATTGGGAGGACTAATAACTGAGTTGTTTGGAAAAATTCCAACAAAAAATGCTCAAATAAAATATGAGCAACTCACGTTTATTATAGAATCGGCCAACCAAAGGAAAATTAATAGAGTGAAGGTGAATATAAATAGAAATGATGAAGAAGCTTAGAATTATCTCCGTTGTTTTTTTAATGGCTTGTGGTGGAAATGAGTATGTGCCAAAACCAAAGGCCTATCCCAAAATTGACTTTCCAGATAGAGCCTATGCACGATTTGAAAAAGAGGACTTGCCCTATTCTTTTGATATTGCTGAGTATATCTTAGCCCGCCCCGATACACTCTCTAATTTTCAATTGAAGGACCAATGGTACAACCTCTATTTTAAGCCATTTGATGCCACACTTCACCTAACCTATCACAAAATACATGGGCCAGAAGGGTTAGATAGTTTGATCTATGATACCCGAAAATTTGTGAATAAACAGATTGATCGAGCTCAAGATATAGGCGAAATACCCATTCAACAATTCAACCCTTCCCTAGATGGTATCTATTTTGATATCATTGGATATACGGCTACAAACTTAAATTTTTATATTACGGATAATACTCAAAATTTTGTTCGGGGAGCTTTATATTTTAATTACAGTGCTCAAAGCGATAGTGTAGCACCTATTTACAGTTTTATGAAGGCTGATGTAAAACACCTAATACAATCATTTAAATGGAAAAAATAAAACTTGGACTCATAGGAATCTTTGCATGCATTAGTTTGAGCCTCTCTGCCCAAAACAAAAAGGCTGAGTCCTGCTACCTTGAAGCAAACAAACAATACCACGAGTATGGAAATAAAGAAAAGGCATTAGGCTTACTAAATAAAGCTATTAAGAAATACCCTAACTACGAAAAACCATACGCCTTTAAGGCATATATACACGAGCGCGATAAAGAATATGATAAAGCCAAAGAGGCGTACATCACATATTTAAAACTAGACTCAACGCATCAAACAACCTATTTCTACTTTGCAAAGATGCTCATGGACAGCGGCGACCCTAAAATGGCTGCAAGCGTTATAGAGAAATTCTATACCGTTCCAAAAATGGCTCGATTTAATCCAAAAAAAGACCGGGCAAGTGATAAAACATTGAAGAAATTAAAATCCTTAGAAATTGCTCTTAAACTGGCCGAGGAAGAGACCCAAACCATTGATGAACTAAACTTAAAAAACCTTGGACCCAATATAAATACATCCAGCAGGGAATACTGGCCAGGGATGACGATGGATAAAAGCCTCTTCATCTTTACAAAAGT
>JAURQA010000167.1 GCA_030836345.1 Bacteroidota bacterium | reverse complement strand
TATATTTTTAGCATTTTTAAATGGCATGCTATTCTGGCTCATTTTTATGGCTTTAAAAAAAGTGCTCCAATCAGCTATTCTTTCATTGCTTTTATGCATGGGGTTAGGAATGATTTATTTCGATGTCTCATTATATTCTACGGGCGGTCTTACGGAGGAGTTTGGAACAATGGCTTTAATCATGGGCTCAGCTATTATTATTTTATCTACAAAGCAATCTTGGCTTCCTGCACTGGGAATTGCATTGATAAGTTTTGCCCCTTGGTTTAAGGAACCCTTTGCCTTTATCTCGTGTATTGTGCTTTTGTATCTACTCTGTTTCAAATGGGAAAGGCTGGCAAAATGGAAAATAGTAGTAGCAATTTTTTTACCTCATATAATTATGGTTACCTGGTTATTCAACACAGGTATTTTAGATTCTTATTTGGAGACAGTTCTCAGGAACATCACTTATACAAAGGCAGATGGAACTGTTTTGTTTTCGCTTCAAAAGAATTATGCATTGATGTTTATTTATTACTGGAACACGAATTATCTCTTCTGCTTGGCAATAGGTGTTTCATTATTGCTTCTAGTAAAGGACCTTTTACTAGAATCAAGGTATAAAAATCTCATTTTTTATGTTCTTTTTGGACTAGCCTCGACCTACGCCGTATTTATGAGTGCAAAAGGCTTTGGACATTACTTTCAAATGGGTTCGTTTTTTTTACTTAGCTCAGCTACTTTTGTTTTATGGTATTGCAATCAAAAATCTAAAATACCCATTTATGCTATTCTCCGATTGGCTTTTTCTTTCTATTTAGCAAGCCTCATATATGAATATGCAATTACTTCTCAGTTTTCTTCTACCTATAAAAATGCCAATAAAAATCGTATAACCGAGTATATTAAAAAACACAAGAAGAAAGGTGATGAGCTATTTGTGGAGAGCCAAAATTTAGGGGCCTTGTATTTGGAGACCGGATGCATCAGTTCTGTTCCAATGCCAGTTGCTTTTGGAGTACATATAAAAACAGACTGGGGGGCTGATTTTATGAGAAGGCAGGATAGTATTTTACGTGTCAACCCTCCAAAGTTTGTACTGCAAAATAGAGCTTGGCAGCCCTCTACAGGTCATTTTAAAACGAGAGAATATTTCACTATAAATTATACAGTCAAAGACTCCATGCTCAGCAAAAATAGCGCTGATTATTTTTACCTCTTAGAACGAAAAAAGATTGATTTCTGAAGCCTAAATAGAAAGCAAAAATAGGTTCAGTATGTTGCTTTCCCCATCTTGTTTTAGGATTGTTATTTAGCCTGCATCGATGCCTGCATTTGCAACAGCAATTATACAGAGCTTATTACTCTAACCTCAACTTCCTCTATTCTTGAGCCTAAAGACTTTGTAATATATATTTCAAAGTTCCCGATTTGTACGGTCTCACCTTTATTTGGAATTCGCTCAGCATCATGAGTAATGTAGCCCCCTAAAGTGGTATAATCTCCTTCTGCAATATCAAAATTGTATTTACTATTCAAATAATCAATTTCTAAGCGTGTACTAAATAAATAATGATCTTTCTTAATAACGGTTTCAATCAAGTCTTGCTCATCGAACTCATCTTCAATTTCGCCAAATATCTCTTCTATTACATCTTCTATAGTGGCCATCCCAGCAGTTCCTCCAAACTCATCAACCACTACAGCAATACTTTTTCTTTTTTGCGTAAAGGCTCTTAACAAGTCATGCGCCTGCATGCTATCATTAACAATAAATACGGGCTTAATGATATCTTTAATACTCTTTGGTTTATCAAATAAATCATTGTGATGAACAAAGCCCACAATCTGGTCTATACTATCTTTAAATATGAGGATTTTAGAATGGGCAGAATCATTAAATACAGCGGTTAATTCTTGAATGGTCGATTGGATATCCAATCCAATAATTTCCATTCTTGGAATCATAAAATCATTGACTTTTAGGTCATTAAAATCCAGGGCATTTCTAAAAATTTGCGTATCAATTTCCGCTTGATTGCGCTGGCCACTCTTCTCTAAGGTTTTAATATAATCGTCCAAATCTACCTTCGAAAAAACGTGTTTGTTCTCCTTCAAAGGCTCCTTAATGAACAGGTTCATTATGCCATTGCTACATACTTTTACAAACCAAACTAAAGGCCAAAGCAGGACTTCAAAAAACCTAAAAGGAATAATCAAAGCACTAAGCATAGGGTCAGGGTTAATTCTAAACAGTGATTTTGGCAGAAATTCTGCCGTTACAAGAACAATAATGGTACTTATAATGGTGACTAAAAGAAATTTAATAAAAAGGGATGCACTTAGAAAACTTAGGATTGTTCCATCGAAAGAATCCAATAAGTGGGTTAATACATCACCCATATAAATCCCGTAGATAACAAGCGCTAAATTATTTGCTACTAAAACCGTACTAATAAAATCAGAGGGGCTTTTTTGATACCTAGAAAGCAATTGGGCTCGAATATTATTTTGTTTACTTTGAAGTTCTATTCGAAGTTTATTGGCACCAATAAAGGGTATCATTGTCTTATAATTACAAT